>JAVCCL010000038.1 GCA_030765505.1 Candidatus Kaelpia imicola
GGATTTATTACTCCCGAAGAAGGCAAAGATGTATTCGTACATCATAGTGCAATCCAGGGCTCAGGCTATGCTTCACTTGATGAAGGGCAGCCTGTTGAGTTTGAAATTGAAGACGGTGCAAAAGGTCAGCGCGCTATCAATGTAGTAAAAATATAACCGGTTGTTTAGAAAGCCCGTCGAGAAACTTTGACGGGCTTTTTCTATTAAATTACTAAACTGAGCAGCAATAATTCAAAGACATATTTTATCACTGATTCTTGAAAGCTACGGCTGGATATATCCTAAATATACCGCAAAAAAGACAACCGTTAATACATCTCTATATTTTTTCTGCTGATACCACTACAAAACCGCCTCTGTTAAATCCTTTTTGTGGTTCTTCTATCGATCTTATCTTATCTGGCAAATCAAATATTGTTTGATAGCAATCAAACTTATTAAACCCTACGATATCAAGTAAATCAGTTACATCTTTTGTGCTAAAGAAGCTTGCCTTTTTATAAAATAGACTTTTCTTCTTCTGATAAAATTTGCCTAAAAAACTATTCTTATCAAGAATACCAATAATAATCTTACCATTATCTTTTAAAACTCTTTTAACTTCTTCTAAAACTCTTTTTGGATCTTTAACAAAACATAGAGAAATAATGATGGTCACATAATCAAAATGGCTATCTTCAAACGGTAAATACTCTCCATATCCTAACCTTACATCTACTCCTCTCTCTTCGGCAATCTTAAGCATATTTCTTGAGGGGTCAATCCCGATTGTAACACCTAAGGCATGAGCAAACTGCCCTGTACCCACACCAATTTCTAAACCCTTACCACTTTTAGGTAAAACTTTTCTAACAGCTTTTAATTCTGATAAATAAGCAGATTTATTTTTATCATACCAATTATCATACTTTTTATAATAACGGTCAAAAACACTCATTACAAATCCAAATTTCCCCACCAGCCGTCATAAAATCTCTTTAGATGCTCATAGAATTCCTTATTTACGGTATTCGTCTTTACGTCTTTTTCTTTTAAAGAATATTTGTAACCCGAACAATAGCTCATCAAAATATCATTGGCATGAGTTATCTTTTTAAATATCTCCTCACACTCTTTCTTCTTCTTGCCTTTGCATCTGTCAGGATGATACTTTAAAGCTAATTCTCTGTATTTACTTTTGATTTCTTCTAAAGTCACTATTTCACCTAAACCCAATATCCTTCTCGCCTGATTAATCTGTTTAAAGTTTGCCATTTTAAATCTTTAATTTCTTCTGTACCGATTTTACTTTACCTTCCAGCGTTAATTTTTTATCTTTTCTCTCATCTATCTTGATTGTCGTCACTACTCTCTTTATATTATTACTTAATACTGCATTATGCATCTTGCCTGCAATTTCTAATAGCTGCGCAAGTGAGCTTGTTTTTATTATTGTACCCATGGAAGTAAGTCGATACTTTACTCCCTTTTGTTTTTTCAGTACTTTTATTGCTTCTGCTACATATTTGCTAACCGATGTGGTTTTTGTACCCAAAGGCACAATGCTAATTTCCATAATTGGCATTTTAGCTTTCTCCTTTAAACTCTATTATATCAGGGATAACTTTAATTTTGGATTTTATAGAATTAGATATCAAACAGTTCTTCTCAGCATAATATAGAAGTTCTTCTGCCTCTTTGATTTGATTACTCGAAACAACCACAATCTTTGGTCTAATGTTAATTTCAGAAAACATAAATTGGTTTCCTAATTTTTCTAAAATACCCTCTGCCTCGCTCTCATAATTTAGAAACTCTAGCCTTTCTTTTTCAGCATAATATAAAAAAGTAGTCATAATACAGGAATTAACTGAAGCAACAAATAAATCCTCCGGCGTCCACATGCCCTCATGTCCCTTGAACTCTGGAGGTGTAGCAATTTCAAATGTTGGTTTACTCGATGAGTAAAGAAGCCCTCTCTTTTCTTTAATCCAGGATACAGTTGTCCTATAAATAAATTTTTTACTCCTCTGTTTTATGTTTCCCATATAGCTCCTTTCTTTAAATCTTCAAATTGTTCTAAAGATTGCAGGTTCCCGTGGGGCAACTCCCGCCAAAAGAATCTGATTTGCTGCTATAACTACCCACGCTGAATGCACTAAATATCTTCTCAATTTTTTTACTGCTGCATTTTTTACATTTAAGTTCTACTTTTTTAGAGATTACTCCTACCAATAAATCAAATTTTTCACCGCACTCTTTACAAAGATAAGTATAAATAGGCATCTTTTCTGTTCTCCTTTTTTCACAATACAGGTTTAACTGTATAAATATTAAATATGCGTTTTAATTAATACTTCCAATCCCGCCTTAGGGAGCACTCCTGCAACTCTATCTACGACTTCACCATTCTTAAAAACCGCCAGTGCCGGTATGCTCATTATTTTATAATTTGATGCTGCAGTGAAAGCCTGATCTACATCTACTTTACATACCTTTAATCTTCCCTGATATTTCTCCGATTTCAATGGCAGGAATAATCAAACTAAAAGAAGTTGCTGCCAGCATCACGCCAGCCGCAAATCCAAGTGAAGTATCAAGAAATTTATCAGAGACTTTACGCACAAAAAAAATCAACAAAGCCCCTGCTCCGGTGGCTAAACCCGCTATAAGGCTTGCTAAACTTCCTGCAAGAACCAAATTCATAAAAATAGCTTATTATCCTATTTACAACCGCACAAATTAATTAAATTTCAAATACCTGCCCTGCTTTTATCGAAACAAAACCACTGCCATATCTATCTTCAAAAATATTCTCTGCTTTCCTACCACTGCAATGAGTAGGGCCGACTTTTTTAACGTTCATCTCCTTAAATCTTTCCACTACAACTTCTACGGCCCTTTTATCCTTATCCATTAGATGAAATCCACCGAAAACAAAGTAAAGCTGCTCCTTAGGAAATTCTTCTTTAACCTTTTCTACCATTTTCACAACTCCGGGATGAGCACATCCTGTTATCACAGAAATACCGTTTTCTGTTTTTACAATAAGCGCTTGCTCTGGCATATATTGACCGTCATATGAACCAGAGATTTCTCCGGTAATAAAAATATTTTTTTCAATTTTGGTAAATTTATCTGCCTCTACAAGTTTTCCCTGCAGCTTTTTAACTTTTTCCTTAAATTCTCTGCTAAAACCAGGACAGGCATAAACTTTAAGTTCTTTTCTTTTTTTAAGCAATTCCCATAACCCTCCGGTATGATCCCAGTGATCATGGGAAATAACAACTGCTTCTACACGTGAAATATCAGCCCTCATGATTTTAATATTATTAAACAAATACTTCCCGCTTTCTCCGGTATCGAACAGAATGCAGCTGTTAACTAAACAAGAGAATCCCCATCCTGCTGAAAACTTCTTATTTATTACATTGTTATTAAAAAATATCTCGGTTTTCATTTTTTAACTTCTCTATCTGAAGTAATACAGCTTTGCGTATCTGCTTACTTTAAAATACATGGCTATCACTTTTGTTTATTTTTTTAATTAAAAGAGGTTTAACATTCATTTTTATCTCTAGTTTATTTTTCTTTAAAATTCAAATTTTGCCAGTCTTTCTTCACTAATTCTAATAACCCGGGTGTTCTTAACGCCGCAGCAGGGTGAAACATTGGAATTATTTTTATATTTCTGCCTGTATCAAATAAATCTCCAATAGAAACACGGAGAAGCTGCCCATGAATCTCTGAAATCCTTTTATTAGGCAAATCATACTTCTTTAAAATATATTGTGCTGCTATAGAATCTAAAGGAATGATCACTTCTGGTTTTATTATTTCTATCTGCTTATCAAGATAGATAACACAGGCATCTACTTCCTTCTGCCCTATTGCATAAGTAGAAGCATGGCATTTTATAATATTAGTTATATAAAAAGCACCTCTGTTTAATTTAGCTGATTGCAAAAGCTCATTTAAAAAATCACCTGCTGGTCCAATAAACAATTTCCCTGTTGAATTTTCTCTCTCTCCGGGAGATAAACCGATTAGCATAACTTTAGCATTCTTTTCCCCTTCTGCAAATACAACTTTATCTCTAAATTTATAGAGTCCGCATTTTTCACAAGTTCCTACCGTTTCTAAAATTTCATTTAAACTATTTAAATTAATCATCTATTTTCAAAAACTTCTGCTATCATCTTCCTGTGAGTCAAAAAAGGAATCTGCGGTAAATTCTCCCAATTAATGAATTTTGCTTCTTTTACTTCATTACTTATAATAATACTTTCATTGAAAGTTCTGACCTTATAACCAAGAACAATCAAATTCCCATATTCTTTTGTTTTCTGAACATAGACCCCTATCAATCCAGTTATTTTTCCCTTTATTCCTGTCTCTTCTTTCAATTCTCGTAAACAAGCATCTTGGGGAGTTTCATTCAATTCAATAAAACCTCCCGGTAACGCCCATTTATTCATACCAGGTTCAAGATTTCTCTTAGCTATAAGTACCTTGCCTTCTCTATTCACTGCTACACAGGCTGTGACAGGCAGCGGATTTTTATAATTTATCCAACCGCATTCCTGACAAATCAATCTTTTTCGGCCGTCTATTTGAACTCTGCGCAAAGAATAGTTGCATAAAGGACAAAATTTAAACAGAGCTTCCATTATCTTTTACATACCCTCTTCATCTCGAACAAGGCGGTTTATCGCACCGCTCATCCCTGCCGCAGCAAGTTTTATTACCAGAGGAATTATTCCTGTAATCAGTTGCGTAAAAACCCGAGCCTTTAAAAATTATCCCCATCCCCTTGCCAATTAAGCGTTTAATACTCTTACTACATTTAGGGCATTTTTTAATTGGGTTATCACTCATCTGTTGAAACTTTTCAAACTTATAACCGCAGTTTTCACATAAATATTCATATGTCGGCATACAAATCACCTCTTTATTTTTTAATGAATTATGTCAATTGCCCTTTTCCTTTACCCTGATGAGAAAACAGAATAACATCTCCTACCCTGCATCCAACATCCAGAGCAATTACCGGACATTTAGCCATAAATAGAAAAAATATCTCACGCCTGGCATCAGATAACGCTTCAAAATTTCCCTGCCCCTTGCTAATAACCATATCTGCTTTTTTATACATTAATAAGAACTCTTTTGAACATAACGAAAGAATTGTCCCAGGAGCATCCGAACCTGAAGAAACAACTTCTGCTATTTTATTAATTCCACACATATAAGCATCTTTAATCAAAGCATCGTTAATAACCGGCTTTTCTTTAACAGCATAGATAATCCTTTTGCCTTTATCAATTCTTTTAATCTCCTCAATAAGAATGCGGTCAAAAACTGTTTCTCCAGCATTATCAGCCAAATAAAGAATAGTTTTTGCCCCTTTTAAAACACTCTTAAATCTTAGATAATCAAATATCTCTTTATTCTCTTCTTTAATGGTTTTATTTTCTTCATCCAGAATCCTTGCTAATTCCACATTGACGTTTAAAGAATTCTTTACTCCGTAATCAATTATATTCCCGGCAATAGCCAACTCAACTGCCATTAATAACCTATCGTGTGAATGCTCTACTTTCTTCTTCAATTTATTATAAATACTCAAAGCAAGTTTATTGCTTTTCTCTTTTATCTTTAAATAAGGGTCATCTTTTTTAGTTATCTCCCTAGCCAACCCATAGATATTTCTGCCCATTTCCGGCGGCGAGGAAGTTAAAGAGAACTCCGGTAGAATAGCGGCAACTTTATTTAATATTCTCTTCTGCATCTTTTTATCTGCACCAGCCATTCTTGCAGCTTCAAGAGCTTGTTTAAAAAAACAGGGAATACAGTCTAAATAGGTTTTCATCTCTTATTTTAAATTTTTATCAATCGTGCCGTCCGGCATCATGTTATCAGAATGATATAAACCCTCATTTTCCATTTTATATCTTACACATTTTAAATAATCTCCCCAGCAATAATTCTCAATCCATTTTCTATCCAATTTACCCTGCTCATAAAATCTCTTCAGAGGACAAACATCAAACCATTTGCAATTTTCTTTACGGCTCATTGCTCTTCATATAGAGAATAACTTTGTCTATTATTTCATCCATAATTTTTGCTGTTTCTGTTTCCTTTTTAAAATGGATAAATGGCTTCCCGGAATCTCCAAATTTTACTATTTCCGGTTCAACAGAAACTCTTCCCAAAAAAGGAACACTTAAATCAAAAGCAGCTTTTTCACCGCCGCCTATACCAAACAAATCTATCTCTTCCCTGCAATAAGGACATCTAAACCCGCTCATATTTTCAATTATTCCTACAACAGGCACTTTTAATTCTTTAGTAAATAAAACGCTTTTCCTGGAATCCAAAATAGCTACATCCTGCGGTGTTGTAACAATAATGGCACCATCTATATCGGGAATAAGCTGACAAACACTTAAAGGCTCATCGCCTGTGCCGGGAGGAGAATCAATTATTAAATAATCTAATTCACCCCAATTTACATCGCTTAAAAACTGTTTTATAGTAACCATCTTAAGCGGCCCGCGCCAGATTATCGGCTGATCTTTATTGTCTAACAATAACGCCAAACTTACTGCTTTTAAACCAGGTAAAACCTTAATAGGCTCCATACCTAATTCAGACCCGGTAAGTTTTTTTTCTTCTATTCCCAGCATCTTAGCAATATTCGGACCATGAATATCCACATCCAAAATGCCAACTTTATAATCCTTTAAAGCTAAACCGTAAGCTAAATTAACTGCTATGGTAGTTTTACCTACTCCGCCTTTACCGCTTAAAACAATGATTTTATGTTTTATACTGGAGAGCCTTTCCTTAAGGCGCTTCTCTTGCTCAATTCTTCCTCTTTGATCTGTTTTCTGCACTAATAACTCCTTAATCTACAAATATATCAAATAACTTTCTTGGGATACCTATTGCCAAATACTCTCTTCCCATATCAGCATATTTACGCGAATCGTCACAGCCAAAAGAGAGGGTAATCTTTTCTTCCAAATATGTTCTTACTGCAATACTGCCGCATATAGACATCATACTGGATAAAGAGATATCTAAATTCTCGCCTTGGTGATTATGATACATTCTTATTAAACTCATAATTTTCCCCGGTGCCATATACGAGATAACAATGTCCGGTGCATCTTCGGCATTAAGCCCTATATACTTAAACGGCTTTTTAAAATAAGGCGCTTGTGAAAGCATTGATTTTAAAATATTCTTTTTTGTATCCGCCCTTTACTATAACAGCCTTGCAAAAGCTCATCTTTACAGTCAGACGTCCATCCAAAAGCATATTGAGCACCAGGGCAAGAGATACTTTCTTTATCTAAAAGAACAGGATGCAGTATAGCTTTTTTGGTAGCCTCACAAAATCTGACACCATTTAGTCTTTTAACCTCCTTTAAATCCGGCTTTTGGTTGTAAAATTTCACCTTGATCCAATGGCTGCTGAATTTACTGGAAAAGCGCAGGTTAATATTACTCATTCCCTCTCCTTTCTTTTTCCTTCGACAGATTATTATTCTACTTCTTTCTGCAATCTATCCCAAATCTCACTAATTTTTTCTTTCGTCTCTCCGTTAGAATATTCCGCAATTGTTTTACCTTCTACCATTGCTTCTACAACAGTTCTGTCAAAAGCTATCTTCCCGATAAATCCAACATTATTATTCCGGCAATATTTTTCTATCTTCTCAGTAACATCAAGGTTTAAATCGTATTTGTTTATTATCAGTCTAACTGGTACGCTGAAATGCCTGGCCACCCTTATAACCCTATCAGCATCATGTAAACCAGATAGTGTCGGTTCCGTTATGATCAAGGCACAGTCAACACCGGAGATAGATGCGATTACAGGACATCCTATGCCGGGAGATCCATCGATGATAATCCAATCATGATTTTCATTTTCAGCAATCTCTTTTGCTTTTTGTCTTACAAGGCTAACTAACTTACCCGAGTTCTCCTCAGCTATGCCAAGCTTTGCATGGACTAATTGCCCAAAACGCGTCTCTGATATGAACCATTCGCCTGAAGTATTCTCTCTCATCTGAATAGCTCCTGCAGGACATGCAAAACCACAGAATGCGCACCCTTCACAAGCAACCGAGTCAACAATAAACTCTTCGTCTATAGCTTCAAAGCGGCATAATTCTATACACTTTCCACACTGGGTACACTTCTCCTTATCGATAGACGCTGTGACCCCACTCTTAAACTCATGCTTCTCTTTTATCTCTGGAGCCAGCAACAGATGTAAATCCGCTGCGTCAACATCACAATCTGCCATAACTTTATTTTTAGCTAAAGCCGCAAAGGCCCCCGTGATTACGGTCTTACCGGTTCCGCCTTTCCCGCTTATTACAACAATCTGTTTCATACCAATCCTCGCTTAATATTTAACGCTATACTTTCATCTCACTGCATGCATTCTGAGCTGCAAGTATTATAGGATACATTGTCGGCGCACTTGTAAGATACGGATGAGTCGCTACCTGCAAAGTCTCAAGTTCTGTTGCTGACATTCTCTTCTGGATAGCAATTCCGATAATGTTAATTGCCTGAGCACAGGACATGCCGCAGCTTATCTGGCCGCCTAAGATAATCCCTGACTGCTTAGAGAAGACTAGCTTGACCTTGCCTTGGCAAGCACCTGGCAAAGTACCGGGATGTTTATCCACTCCATCCGCAGTTCCAACTATTATCTCAAACCCTTCTTTAAGAGCTGTATTCTCAGTAAGTCCAGCTGAACCAAGAACCAGGCCTCCAATATAAGTAGAGTAGATAGCAATTGTACCTTTATTCTCACGAACAACCTTTATCTGATAGAGATTTGCTCCTGCAATCCTTGCTTCAGCAGTAGCAGTGGAAGCCAGCATAACAGGAATAGCTTTTCTGGTATAAAAATCCTTCTTACAAGAACAGTCCCCAATAGCAAATATATCAGGATCTGATGGTACCCGTCCATATTCATCAGCTAGAATACCTCTACAATGTCCTACCTCTAAACCCGCATCGATTGCTAAATCTATATTCGGTTTTGATCCAACTCCCAATATGACTGCATCTACAGGTCTCTCTTCTCCACCACAGAAACGTACTCTCTCAACCCTCTCATCGCCAACTATCTCCTCAACCTGAGTAGACGTTAAAACCTCCACACTTTTCTCTTTTAAACGTTCTTCGGCCATAAGAGAAAACTCTGGATCAAAAGAGTTAGCCAATAAGCGCGGCAACGTTTCGACTAATGCAACAGAGAGGCCTTCTATTTTGGACAACTCATCAGCAAACTCAACCCCTATAAAACCGCCTCCGATAACCAATATTTTTTTACACTTCTTAATTTCTTCGACCACACTCTTTAAATAACCCATCTCTTTATATATTGGATAGACTCTTTTCTTATCTATACCTTTAATCGGAAGATCAATAGGAACAGAGCCAACGGCTAAGATTAGCTTCTCGTAAAAATATTTATCACCATTGACTGTTTTTACAGATTTTTTCTCTTTATCAATACTAATAGCTTTATCTATTACAATATCTACATTATTTTTTTCTAAAGATGCATTTCCGAGCTTATTCTCTTCGGGGTTTTTTAAGCTCTCAAACATATATGGTATGCCGCAAGGAATAACCCCATTTTTAACATCTTTCATAACTAAAACATTTTTCTCTGGATAATACTTCTTAGCAGTTACAGCACTAACTATTCCTGCCGGACCACCGCCAATAACCAAAATATCTGTCTTCTTCTCCACAAAAACCTCCTTAAGATTTACTTATTTTTAAATATCTTTTAATGCTTTCAAATAACCTCTGAAACTCACTCTTATATTCAGGAAACACCTCTACTATCAACTTACCCTCTGAATAAGCAGAGGCAATCTCTTTTTTAAAAGGTATCCTCATAAGGATTGGAATATTTTCACTAAAGCAATACTCTTCTGTTTTTCTATTTCCTAAATCAGATCTATTAATAATTACTCCAAAAGGCAGCTCTATCTTTCTTACAACCTCTACCGCTAGAATTAGATCATTTAGACCAAATGGAGTAGGCTCAGTAACAAGGACAACAAAATCCGTATCTTTTATAGCTGTAATCACAGGACATGATGTTCCCGGAGGAGCATCTATAATAACAGTCTTTTCTTTGTTAATATATCTCTTGACAGCTTTAATTAACGGAGGAGCCATCATTTCTGATATATTAAGCTTACCGTGAATAAATTCTAGTCTCTCCTTGCTTCCCAATTCAACAACGCCTATATTTTTATCAATCTCTTTTATAGCTTTCTCTGGACAAAAATAGCTGCAAGAACCGCAACCATGGCATAGCTCAGGGAAGACAAGTACTTTTTTATTAACTATGGCTATAGCATTATAGACACAGACTTCTTGACACTTCCCACAGCTATTACACTTCTCTTCATCTATCTCAGGTACAGGAATAGAGATAATCTCTCTATCTTTAATCTCAGGTTTTATAAAAATATGTGAGTTTGGCTCCTCAACATCACAATCTAGGAGCTGTGTATTGGAAAGAGAAAAAGCCAGGTTTGTAGCTATAGTAGTCTTACCTGTTCCGCCCTTTCCGCTGGCAATTGAAATAACCAATTCTCTCTTCCTTAAATTTATTTTAATTTTAGAATATTAACGCTGATTTAAACTCTGACCATCTTAGCGCCGCATTTGGGACAACTCATAGAATAGCAAGGAACTCCTACGCTATGGGCTATCTTTGTATTACAACTTGGGCAGATGCACTCTCCTGCAGGCCCTGAGCCTGCCTTATTGCCACCCATTCTGCCTCGACCTCCAGCTCTACCCATACCTCTACCAGTTCCTGATCCAGCCCCGAAAGGGCCTGTTCCATCGCCTCTAGGCATTTTAAACCTCCTTTAAATTATCTCTAACTCATTCCAGACTTAGAGTCTACGCTAGGTCCCTGAGTTGATTTAAATTCACCCGCTTTATATCTTTCTACTGCTTCTTTAACAGAACCCGAAGCTCCGGTAATAACATCAACATTTGCTGCTTCTAATGTTCTAAATGCATTAGGACCGACATTGCCTGTAATAACAGCACTCACCTCTTTAGATGCTACTAACTGCCCGGATTGTATCCCTGCTCCGCCGGCAGCAGAGATGCTGCCATTCTCAATTGCTTCAAACTCTAATGTATCTGTATCTACGATTATAAAATAGGCACATCTTCCAAACCTTGGATCAATCAAAGAATCTAAATTATCTCCTTGCGCAGTAACGCATACTTTCATCTTTTCATACCTCCATTTTAAATTATTCTATACTAATATTAAGCTTTAGGCCGATCAATTTCCTCATCTTCATGTTCACACTCGGTCTTCTCCACTCCATATCCTCTTCCTGCTCCCGGATTGCAGAGACTCTCACCACCTTCAAGTTCACCGGCGACAATTTTATTGATTACATCATCTATACTACCGCTAATTCCAACTATTACATCTATTTTTACCTGATTGAATAGATTTAAAGCATTCATTCCCATACCGCCGGCAATAATAACATTGACCCCTTCATTATGCAAAAACTGAGGCAAGTATCCTGGATGATGACCGGGATTATTAATGGTCTTTCTATTCACCGCTTCTTTATCTTCTACCTCAAGAATAGTAAAAGAAGGGCATCTGCCAAAATGAGCAGATACCGAATTGCCATCTGTTGATATTGCTATTTTCAAAATTATACCTCCTAAAAATTACGAAATAGGCGGGAGTAAAGATAGCTCTACTCCCACTTATCTCTTCTTATTTACTTCTCTTTAGATCCTGCACTGGATTCCAGTTCTTTTATCCGCTCATTAACTATATTAACCTCATCCTGCATAGCTTTAAGCTGCTCTTTAAGCATACCTGCTTCTTGCTGAGGGCTCAAGTCAGAAGTATAAGGATAAGCAACTGGATAATAAGGATAAGCGGAAGCCCTAAAACCAAAACCTCTACCCATCCCGCGTCCAAAACCACGGCCTCTACCTAATCCACGTCCAAAACCGTAACCAAAACCTCCACCTGATACCGGATTCATATAACCTGGGGTAGAGTAACCAGCACAATAACCTGCTCCGCGACCTGTCATTGGACCCATTCCTGCTGGACCTGCTCCATCTCCGCCTGGCATATTAATCACCTCCTTCTGTTTCTTTGTTTTTTTGACATTTATCGCATAAACCGAAAAACCTCATAAAATGGCTGCTTATTTTAAAACCATACTTCTTAGAGAGGCCCTTTTCAACGCGCTTAAGTAATTCAACCTCTTCATCAATATAGTCTCTATAATCAATAATCTTACCGCAAGCGGTACAGACCAAATGATGGTGATGCATACTTTTAGGACCCTGAGTCAATTCATACCTTGCTCTGCTATCACCAATATTTAACTTAGATACAAGCCCCATCTGGATAAGCAATTCTAAATTGCGATAGATGGTAGCCAGACCTATATTAGGATAGCATCTATTTACAGCAAAATAGATCTCCTCAGCACTCAGGTGTTTATCTGTCTTAGCCAAAACATCTAACAGTACTTCACGAGGTATAGTTAGTCTATACC
Source organism: Candidatus Kaelpia imicola (assembly GCA_030765505.1). NCBI lineage: Bacteria > Pseudomonadati > Candidatus Omnitrophota > Candidatus Kaelpia > Candidatus Kaelpia imicola. The sequence continues at coordinate 12,606 of JAVCCL010000038.1, forward strand.
CACAACCTCTAAATCGTCCATGCCACCACAACTGTCTTGAGCAATTTTGTCTTAGCATCTATATTTCCTTAACGATAATGATTCTCATTATTATTTATACCCCAGAACAAAAACATTGTCAAATGGAAAAATTTGAATATTAAAAACAAAGATATTTACCTTGAATTAGGTGAGGCAGGGCGAGCGACGGGATTTGAACCCGCGACAACTTGAGCCACAGTCAAGTGTATGTCTGGATTATTTAAATTAATTGGTTGTTAGTCTTTAAATATCAACAAGTTATGAGGGGCATATTTTTGTTGGTGATTTTTGCAGTGTCATTGTGGCTATTTTGTGGCTGTTTAAAACCACTTCGACTTAGGAAAAGTGTTAAAAATAGAACAAAATAGATGGCTCCCCGTATTGGACGAGTTATGCAACTGGATGTATACAGAAAAAACTGAAGAACTCTATAAAGAATTAGTTTCTTTACATTGTTCCATTGCCCAAAGAAGTGACACCACCCAAATAAATAAGATAAAATTTATGATTTTAACTGGTGCTGAAATATAAACGAGCGCTATCAAAGATGAGACAAGGA
>JAVCCL010000039.1 GCA_030765505.1 Candidatus Kaelpia imicola
AGCACGGGATATCCAAGAAAACCATGCGTACTAAGATCTTTCTCCTTTAATTCGCTTATCTGCTCTTTATAGGTAGGACATCTCTGAAGCCAGCCTAATGGAGTTATAATAGAAAATATCAGATTTAGCTCTGCATGCTCTATAACATCAGACTGCTTAAATATTACCGACTTCTCAGGGTCTAATCCTACGGCAAGCCAATCTTTGAGATTATCGAGAGAATATTCTGCAATCTTCTTTGAGTCGGCATACTCCCCCATTAAAGCATGCCAGTCGGCAATCATAAAAAAGCATTCATAATCCTCTTGAAGTTTAACCCAATTAATTAAAGCTCCAAGAAGATGACCCAGATGCAGAGGGCCTGTCGGCCTCATTCCGGATAGAATTCTTTTCTTCATCAGACTTCAATCATAGTATATGCTTCTATGATATCCCCTTCGGTTATATTATTATATCCCTCTAATCCTATGCCGCATTCATAACCTTCGGAGACTTCTCTGGCATCATCCTTAAATCTTTTTAATGATGTAATTCTACCTTCATAGACAACCTTTTTATCTCTCAGCAATCTACAGGGTGAGTTTCTCTGAATCTTACCCTTGCTAACCCAAGAACCCGCTATCTTACCAACCTTACTGACATCAAAAACCTTCCTTACTTCAACCCTACCCAGAAAACGCTCTTCTAGTTCCGGCTCTTGCAATCCTTTAAAAACTTTATCTATATCTTCTATAAGCTCATATATTATGCTGTAGAGCCTGACTTCAACGCTTTCTTTCTTCGCCCTGGCTTTCGCTTTATCATCAATGCCAACACTAAAACCTACAACAAAAGCATCCGAAACAAGTGCCAAGACAACATCCGATTCTGTAATACTGCCTATACCTTTATGTAATATCTTTATATCCAGCTTCTCTTTTTGAGAATTCTTTAGTTTCTCTAAAGAGTCGACCACAGCATCAAGCGAACCGTATACATCCGCTTTTAATATCAATCTAAACAATTTCTGCCCCTCTTTGGTTAAATCTTGAAGACTCATCCTCTGAGATGGAGTCTGCTTCTTCTCTCTTATATCGCTCTTTCTCTTTTCAACAATATCTTTAACTCTGCCTTCATTTTCAACGACAAGAAAGCCCTCTCCTGACTCTGGGATTCCATTTAAACCTAATATTCCTACGGGGTCAGATGGACCAGCACTCTCAACCTCTAAACCCAAATCATCGAAAAGAGCCCTCACCTTTCCAAGACAAGTACCAGCAAGAAGCATATCGCCTGCCTTTAAAGTACCACTCTGAACTATTACAGAGACAAAAGGCCCTCCCTTGGTAATTTTAGATTCAAGGACTACCCCTTTAGCCAATTTATCGGGGTTAGATTTAAGTTCCATAATCTCTGATTGCAGTATCACCATATCCAGTAAAGCATCTATCCCCTCGCCAGTTAAAGCAGAGATATTGACCGCAATTACATCTCCGCCCCAATCTTCCGGAGTAAGATCTACCTCGGCTAACTCTCTCTTTACTTTGTCAATATTTGCTTCAGGCCTATCGGCTTTATTTATAGCCACTATTATAGGAACATCTGCAGCTTTTGCATGATCAATAGCTTCAACTGTCTGAGGCATAACACCATCATCGGCTGCAACAACCAAAATCACGATATCAGTTACACTTGCACCCCTCGCTCTCATAGAGGTAAAGGCCTCGTGCCCTGGTGTATCTATAAAAGTGATTTTCTTATTCTTGTGTTTAACTTCGTAGGCTCCAATATGTTGAGTTATTCCTCCAGCCTCTTTATCCGTCAATTCTAAATTTCTTATCTTCTCAAGTAATGTAGTCTTACCATGATCAACGTGACCCATAAGAGTAACAATAGGGTACCTATTCTTAAGAGAACCTTCTTCTTTCTCTTTGTGTATCTTTACAACTTCTTCTTCTTTAGTCAACTGACGTTTTAAAACAAAACCGAATTCCTCAGCCAATTTTAATGCAATATCCTCCTCTAAAGACTGATTGATATTTGCAAATACCTTCCACTGGAGTAATTTCCCCTGAACCTCATTGGGTTTAGCACCCAATTTAACCGCAAGGTCCCTAACAGTAATCGGAAATTCAACAGCTATCTTGGGGTTCTTATCAAGCTCTTTTTTCTTCTTCTTGTTTAAAATAGAGATAATTTCACTTTTGACAAGTTCTGCTGTCTCTAGATCTATATTGCTCATATGAGATTTAACATCAACATTTAAATCTTTTAGATACTCCATAAGTTCTCTGCTGTCTAAACCCAACTCCTGAGCAAGTGTATAAACTCTTATATTAGACATTTTTACCCTTTAAATATTTCTTTGCAGCATCTATCGCTCTTTGAGCTGTCTTCTCACCTAAACCCTCTATCTTTTTTAAAACCTTGGCATCTGCCTTAGCCAGGACATCAACACTCTCATAACCTGATTTGCTCAGTGCCTCCGCAATCTTAGGACCTATTCCATTAACTTTTAACAGAGGAGACTCTTCGCCCAACTCCTCAGGACTTCTAACATCTATCTCCCAATCTGTCAATTGAGATGCCAGCCTTACGTTCTGGCCGTGCCTTCCAATAGCTATAGAGAGCTGATCTTTTACAACTATGACCAATGCTCTCTTCTGTTCTTTGAAAATCCTTATATCTGATATCTGCGCTGGATTTAATGCTGCTTTTATATATTCAGCAGGCTTATCGCTGTAATGAATAATATCTATTTTCTCTCCGCCCAATTCATCTACTATATTTTTTACCCTTACACCTTTCATACCAACGCAAGACCCAACAGGATCGACGCTCTCCTGATTACTCTTAACGGCTATTTTGGTTCTTTCGCCGGCTTCTCTGGCAATAGCTACTATCTCAACAGTTTTATCTTGGATCTCAGGCACCTCTATTTCAAAAAGTCTTCTTATTAATTCAGTCCTCCTGCGTGATACAATAACAAGAGGCGGCTTACCGGACTTCTTAACCTCAAGAACATATACTTTTAGCTTCTGTCTCTGCCTATAACTCTCACCTCGACCTTGCTCTGAACGAGGTAAGACAGCTTCGGCTTTATCAAGCTGCATAATAACATCTCCATATTCCAATCTGTGAACCATGGCTGTTAGAACATCTCCAACTCTGTCTTTGTATTCCTCATAGACAGTCTCTTTCTCTGCTTCGCGCAACTTCTGCATAATTACCTGTTTTGCAGTCTGAGCAGCGATCCTGCCTAATTTTTGAGAGACAATCTCCTCTCCTCTGAGATAGACTTTTATATCACCGCTGTTGATATTAAAATTTATCTCCAGATCCTCTCTCTCCGCATGTAAAACTTTCTTAGCTGCTGTAATCATAGCAACCTCAATTGCATCAATAAGCTTATCTTGGTTTATACCTTTCTCTTGACCAAGATACTCCAAAGCTAATAAAAGTTCTTCATTCATATCTAAACCTCTGATAATTTAACTTTCTGCTTAGCTTCTTTAATATCAGCAATATTTAAACTAACATCTCCATCCCCTAAACCAATTGTTAAAATACCATCTTTAATACTCCTAAGAATACCTTCTACTAAAGAACCGTCTTCTATTTTAATAATTAATCCTCTACCAATCAAACACTTATATTCTTTTTCACTCTCTACAATCCTGTTAACTCCCGGAGATGAAACCTCTATAGTATAACTTATATCAAACGGATCTCTATCTTCCAGGAAATTGCTTAACTTTTTATTAACATTAACGCATTCGTCTAACGTCACTCCGCCTATTTTATTTATAACAATTCGCAGCAATAGCTTCGCCATATCCTGGGAAAGAGAGAGGCTAATCAACTCAAAACCCTCATCTTTAACCAAAGGTTCTAAGTATTCCTCTATTTGGGTCTTAATATTCTCTAAACTGTCCATTTTAATAAAAAAAGTGGGTAAATGACCCACTTGCCTCCTTTGCAGCAATTTAAAATAGAATACAATATATCAACACTGCTGTCAAGGATAAGATAAACTTTAGATAATTAAGCAGGATATGGTATAAATAAGCTGTAGGGATAAATACTATGAATATCAAAAGAATTGGAATCAGCTTACTAATATCGTCTCTCTTCTTTTATCAACTTTTTAATCAAAATAGACCTTCAAGACCAGATATATGTAGAAGAGTGAGGGCTAATACCGCCAATATTATTACTACAAATCCATCCGGTGAAAGAATTGTAACCCAAGATAGTGCTGGTAGAATTCAATCGGTTAGAAACGCCTATGGGGAATATGTTGAAAGATATTATTACAATAACGATACGCTGTCTTCTGTTGAGATAAAAACCGAAAAAACAGGACTTTGGGTAGAATTATCTCGGAATAGAGATCTAGAAACATCCGAGGATGAGTTCTACTGGAATATCAAGATAAATGGAACACAAATCGGAACCATAGCAATTGAGGTAATAGACAATGCTTTCTACCTAGGAACTATAGGCTTAGAGGTCTCAGAAAGAGGCAAAAGTATAGCTAAAGAAGTTATAAGATTTCTCGTAAAGCACTTGAGAACTCAGTCGGAATATGAAGCTATTAACAAACTCTACACTTATACTCATAGACCTGCTATATTTGAGATATTCATGCAACTATCGGCTAACAACCAGCTAAGAGTGGGTGAGTTGGAACAGGCAAATACATTCAATCAAGATGATATAAGCTTAATATTGCACCATACCCAAGAGAACAAATCGATAGAACTGTCTCTCATATCTTTGGAAGGTGAAAAACTCTATATTAAGGTTGAAGAAGAGAAGATTCAAAATACAGATATAGCAATTTTAGAAGAGGTGCCGCTTCTCTGTAGTAATTTCTCAGTTTTAAGAGAAACCGGTTCAGGAAAATGGTTATTGTTTTACCAAAATCAACCTTTAGGAATAATAGACTCTCTTTGTAATAACATTTATATTGAATGTGAATTGCCTTAAACCGCTTTAAACAAAAGACACTTTATTTAACTTATATCTCTTATATTATATATGTTATATTTGCACGGGATTGACACAACTATAGAAAAAGAGCTCTGATTACGCTATTGTTGTATAGAAGCGCTGAGAGAAATATACTTAGAGACCATTGGAGTGGAAGACAGACATCTTTATCAGAGAAACACTACAATCAATCAATGAATACAGAATGGCCATACTTTAAACTATTCAAACCGATAGACTTTTTTAATCGGCTCAAGAATATTCCAAGAACACTTTAATCCTTTAGGGAATAGAACCAAATCACCTTTGTTGATCTCAACCTTCTCCCCTTCCTCTGTTGTTACTATTACCCTACCTTCTTGAATATAACAACGCTCATCAGAGTCATACTTCCAGTCAAACTCAGAGATATCACAGCTCCATGAGCCCCAGGAATCGACTCCAAGATTCTTCAATTCCTCTCCAGCAACTTTCTTAACCTCTATCTTCATCTTTCTTTTCCTCCTGCCTAAAAATCATATTGGAGCGGGAGAGGGGAATCGGACCCCCGTAATCGGCTTGGAAGGCCGAGGCTTTACCACTAAGCTACTCCCGCAATTTAATTCTAGTCAAACTACTCAGACTTTTTATTAAATTTTACGTATTTTCTGCGGAACCTCTCAACCCTACCTGCAGTATCAACTATCCTCTGCTTCTCTCCTGTGTATAAGGGATGACAAGCAGAACATACTTCTACTTTGATATTCTCTTTAGTAGAACGAGTATGAATAACACTACCGCAGGCGCATGTAATTGTAGTCTCTACATATTTTGGATGAGTATCTTTTTTCATATTAACCTCCAAATTAATCTTTAAATTATACCAGCTAACAAATTTTTTTCAATAAACTATAGTATTTTAACCCCAAGCCAGAGTTGAATTATACTATTGTAAATCTACTCCTGCAATATTTTTATATCCAAACAGATACTTCTGGGTCGTCTTCTCAATTACTTCCTGAGGAAGATTCGGAGCAGGGGGAGTTTTATCCCAACCTGTTGATTCCAGCCAATCTCTAACATACTGCTTATCAAAGCTGTTCTGAGCTCTGCCGGGAGTATACTCATCTTTGGGCCAAAAACGGGAAGAGTCCGGAGTGAGAACTTCATCTATCAATATAAGCTTCCCATCTAAAATCCCGAATTCAAACTTTGTATCGGCTATAATTATCCCTCTTGTCTCTGCATAGTTATGAGCAAAAAAATAGAGCTCAAGACTCTTATCTCTTATTTTAGATGCAAGTTCTAAACCAATCTTATCAGCTACATAATCAAAAGAGACAGCCATATCATGCCCGCTATCTTCTTTTGTTGAAGGCGTGAATATCGGCTGATCAAGCTTCTGAGATTCAAGCAATTCTTTTTTAAGCTCTACCCCAGACACCTTACCTTCTTTTTTGTAGTCTTTCCAACCTGAGCCAGATAGATAACCCCTGACAACACACTCAAAAGGTAAAGGTTCTGTCTTCTTAACAATTATAGACCTATCCTTTAAAATATCATGGTAACCGGATAATTGAGTTACCTCCGAAACATCAGAACTTATAAGATGATTAGATACAAGATCCTTTGTTAAATCAAACCAAAAAAGAGAAAGCTTATTTAAAACTATGCCTTTAAGAGGAATCGGATCCGGCAAAACAACATCGAAACAGGATATCCTATCAGTTGCCACAAATAATAGATCACCGTTAAGCTCATAAATATCCCTAACCTTACCCCTGCGGAATATATTAAGAGATTCTATACTAATCTCTTTAACTGAATTCACTTTCATCTCTTCCTCCTTGTAAAATTGTAAAATCTGTAGTAACATTCTCTTTTAAAGAGAGCCCTCTATTTCCAAAAAAATCTTTTATAGGCAGATATTGACCTCTCTTCTGACAGGTAAAATAGAGCATCTGTACATCGTATTCGTAACATAAGTCTATAAGCAACTGCAGCAACCTCTCCTGATGGTTGAAATCAAAGTCATCCAGTACATTCAAAGTCTCATCCAGTATAAAAGGGAGCTGCTCTCCATTGTTAAGCTTAAAGAGAGAGATAATCGCAAAGCGCAAAAGTAGATATAGCGAACTCTGCATACCTTTCCCCACCTGCTCTACAGAAATAAAATCAGGATAATTTTTAGGTTTAAGATATATATTTAAATCAGCATCCACCTTTATAAAATCATACTCTTCACTGAGAAGTTTAAAGTGTCTATTAACAAAATCGTTTATATAAGGAGAGACTTCGGAATATAATTCTTCCCCTGCTTCCTGAAGCACTGCCGACGTAAGCTCCAACGCTTCTCTATAAATAGCTATTCTTTTCATCTCGTTTTCTAATATAGAATGCTCAGCGCTTAAAAATGCAATATCATTTTGAGGTAAATAATTCTCTATTGTCTTATCGAGTATGCTAATATTAACCTGAATATTTCTAATCTCATCCTCTAAATCTTTCTTGGTCTGCATACTATTTTTAAAAATCAGTATATCAGAATTTACATCACTAAAATCCAACTTAAGACTTACCTTCTCTTTAATATTAATCTCAATATTTAATTCAGAGAATTTTTTTAGAGTATCAGCATAATCTCTGCTTTGATACCATATAGATTCTAGTTCTTCTATACCTGAAGTCTTTAATTCGCTCAAAAGACCGTTCCATAATTGTTCATAGAAGTCAATCTCTTTAGGTTCTTCTAAGTTCTCAAATAAACCAAACTTTAATATCTTACCTGAAATTTCAGATTTAAAACTTTCTCTCTCTTTACCATAGTTTACAATGACTCTTTTTTCTTTTTTGATAAACTTTAAAAAATAAAAAGCGGCAATTAAAAGAAACGATGCGAAAGAGAAAAACAGATATTTCGCCTGGTCTATCCCCAAAATAGAAGATAAAACCAAAAATATAGAGAAGCCGGAAAGCGACAACCAGAACAGAAGAATATTATGCTTTAATGCTCTCTGCGCAGTTACAAAAACACTCTCTATGCTTTGGAACTTAAATTTAAATTCTTTGATAATATCACCGCATTTCTTTAAATTCTGCAACTCTTTCAAATTCATCTCACGTACCATCAAAGGTATAGTTTCGTAGCTCTTCTTAATGGCAGCGAATAGAAAAACAAACTTATCTTTAAGTTCTTCAAAGCGAGGCGCTATTTTAGTATTAAGCTTAGCTTTTAAATCTTCTAGCTTTACCTCTAAAGCTCTCCTCTCTACAAGTAGTTGCCTGTTCTTGCTAAACTGCTGTTTTAAAATCTCGATATCTTTGGTTACCTGATCATATTCAATCTGCTTGCTCCCGGCTATCGTCCTCTTGCCTCTTTTTTCAAAAACACCTATCTTGGATTTCTTATCCTGTATCTTCTTCAAAGCACCAGACAGTCCTCCCCCGCTCTTTCCGATTTCTATTATCGACCTCACCTCATCCAGTATCTTTTTGCTTTCCCCGATTGCAGCAACGTCAAACTGACGAACGATACTTAAGCTTTCAAAAACATCTCTGCTTATATTCAAGAATTGCTCTCCAACAAGTAAACCCAGATGTTTATCCTGTTTTAATATTTTTAAAGCTGAGAAATCACCGTTCTTAGATTCAAACACGCCTAATTTATCCTCCCGGGGCGATGATTCAACTATTTTCTCAATCCTGTAATCGCCACCTTTATCGAGAGAAAAATCCATCCTGCCGCCATATATATCTGAATTCCAAGGTTTAAATTTTATCCTCTTTTTTCTGCCAAATTCAGTTCTCAGGTCGCCAAAGGGATAGAGAATAGCATAAATAAACTCTATCAAGGTAGACTTACCCTTATCATTTGGGGCAAGTATTACATTGATATTTTTCGCAAAAGAGATTCTAAGATTGTCCTTTATCTTCCCGAACCCAAAGACTTCAACATCTTTAAATCTCATTCCAGCCTCTCATCTCTTTTGTAAAAATAGCATCAAGCCCAATCTTGATTGCAATATCTACAACCTCCTTTGAATCCTGCCGACCCTGCAGAATCTTAACAAAATTCTTCCCAAGCAACGAAGATTCTATCAACTCCTGCGAATAAGCTGATCTTATATCGCTTTTCAAATTGAAAGCAAAAAATAGATCACTCTGCTTTATATAATCCTCAATATCTTCCAAGTCTATTCTTATATCTGGGTCAATACCCCCTTTTAAAGTGATAGAGACCACAGCATCCTTATCACTATTATCTTTAATTATCTCTTTTACTTCATCTGAAGATAGAACACCGCTACAATCAACTTGAATCTCCTTATAGTAGCGTCTCTGAAAAGAGATCTTATCTACTTCAGGCAGCTCTCCCTTTTTTAAGCCAACCTTAAGTATAAATCTCTCACCTAACTCTTTAAAGCTTAACGATTCGGGAGAACCCGAGTAATAACCTAAGACTCTCTGATCTAACCTTGGAGCCGGCCTACAGTTATGATAATGGCCCAATGCAATATAATCAGCCCCTGAACTCTCCATGTCACCTGATGAGAAAGGAAGAGAGTCACCAAATATAGATTCTTCAGTAGTCCCTGTTTCAGAGCCATGCATTAAAACAATATTCAATGCTTCTCTGTTCTCTACATTTAGATCTTTGAGTAAATTCTTAGAAACATTTTCAGGGCTAACCGAGACACCCCAGATATAGAGATTATCCTTAATCTTAATCTTTTCAAAATCAGGACCAAAGATATGTGAATTTTCAGGCCAATCATATATTAAATATGGTGAGCTATCTTCTAAGATATCATGGTTACCGGCAACAATATAGACAGGCAAAGGTTTTAAAGACTCGATTCCATAAATAATTAAAGATTTAATAGTATTGGGTGAAAAATAATCACCCTCAAATAGATCGCCTGCAAATACTATAAAGTCTAACTCTTCTTTGATGGAATTTGTAAACTGAATAACTTTCTTAAATGTCTCTTCTAACTCTTTCTTTCTCTGTGAAATCTTATCTAAATCCTGAAACCCTAAAAATTTAGAATCTAAGTGAAAATCTGAAATTTGAAGAAAATTGGCCTGCATCAAATAAATCGCTTAGCAAGGTTTAAAGAATTATTCTCTATCTCTTCAATCTGCTCTGTATCAAGGTTTAAACTCTTCTCTAAAATAGCCTCTACCTGCAACTTGTTCAACAAATCATCTGGAGAATGAGCATCGCTATTGAACACTAGTAAAGCACCGTTTCTCTTCCCAACTTCATAGATATGCCTGTTGGCATTCTGATGCCCAGTACGGGCTGTAATCTCAAGAGCTACCCCTCTCTCTTTGGCAAGAGACGCTAAGCTATCATCGATCCAGCCGGGATGAGCAAGGATATTACACCCCGCTTCAACAGCAGCCCTATTTGTACCTTCTATAACTGGTTCAACCGGCGACTCACCATGCACTACAACAAGTACACTACCTTGACTACATGCATAATTAATTAGCTCTGGTATTAACTCTACCGGAGGATGTGTTATCTCAACCCCAGGTATCACCTTAATCTTATCCGACCAATACTTATTAAGATCCCCCGCAACTTTAATCAATCTTGGCAAAATAAAATCAATGTTTGATGAATCAACATGGTCTGTTATAGCTATTACGCTATACCCATTGACCTGAGCTCTGCGTACAAGCTCCGAAGGTAAAAGTAAACCGTCAGATAGCAATGAATGAGTATGAAGATCTATCATAATAAATATCTATTTAATAATTTAACTATCTAGCTACGGGTAATAGTTTAAAATTTAGAAGCTAAAAAAACAAGAAAAATATAATAAATGCCCCACATAGGACTCGAACCTACGACACCCGGTTTAGGAAACCGGTGCTCTTCCTAACTGAGCTAGCGGGGCGTATTAGAAATAATAGTTTAAATAAATCGGTGAGATTTTACAAGAGGGAAAGAAACATTTATCTTAAAACTTTAATAAAAACATCGACTATCTCAGGGTCAAATTCAGAACCTGCTGACTCCTTGATAATTCTCACAGCCTCTTCTTTTGAATAAGCTGCCCTGTAAGGCCTATCGGATATTAAAGCTTGATAGACATCTGCCACAGCAACAATACGGGCACCAAAGGGTATCTCTTCACCTTTTAAGCCATGAGGATAGCCTTGACCATTCCATCTCTCATGGTGATAAAGAATGTAAGGAATTAAATCATGTAAAGCATGTATCGGTCTTATAATATCTACCCCTATCTGGGGGTGTCTTTTAATTATCTCATACTCTCTTTTAGTAAGCCTTTTACGCTTATGCAGAATATCCTCACTTATTCCGATCTTACCCAGGTCATGCAAAATAGCTGCCTCTCTTACCTTCTCAACTTCATCTTTAGGCAATGATAATTCCTTTGCAATAGTTATGGCAAACTTAACTGTCTGCTCAACATGTTCTCCGGTATAATGATCCTTAAGATCTATTGTTTTTGCAAAAGCAAATACAGACTCTATCAAATTCCGATTGGCTTCTTTTGTAAGATGTTCAAGTTTACCTTTCAAGAAATTTATATTCGCATCTTCTGCTACAGCTTCAGATTCAACTCTTTTATCAAATCTTATATCTTCTGAAGAATAGGCCCTATTACCACCTACTTCTTTGACTTTACTTAAAATCTTATAACCTATATTTATTAAATCTTTACCTTCTAAAACTATTTTACCTACTCCGCTTAACTTAACCATCTTATCTGATGGATACCCCACAACCGCTATACTTAAAGAAAATTTTATTCTCTGTTTATTATTTCCAAACTCTTTTATATTGAATTCATCCAACATCCTGCGAGCCAGTTTTAAAGAAGTAACATTATCAGTACCTGGGCAGAGCACGATAAACTCTTCACCTCCAGAACGGACAACAATATCATAACGTCTAACCATCCTTTTGAGCTGCCTGGCAAACTGCTTTAATACACTATCTCCAAAATTGTACCCATAGACATCATTTATAGATTTAAAATAATCTATATCAAACAATATTAACGAGAATGGATGATAGGATCTTCGGGCTCGAGAAAACTCCGATTCAACTATCTCATTTAAATACTTATTATTATAAAGCCCGGTCAATGAATCCTTTACTATAAGCTTTTTCATTCTCTCGTGAGATTTAAGAAGAACCTTATTAAGCCTATTTAAGGACTCCTCTGCATTCTTTCTCTTTGTTATCTCAAGTGTAGTCTCAACTATACCTATCGTCTCACCTTTTAAGTTCTTAAGAGGGCACCCCTTTACTAACCAAATGCGGCCATCAGGAGAAATTATCTCAGACTCCTGAGATAATCCTGTCTTTTTTGCTCTTACTACCGGACAACCAACACAAGGCGTTTCTCGATTGTGCCAAACACTATAACAGTTTTTACCTACTAACTCCTCTTGCTTCTTGTTAACAGAATCTGCTGCAGCCTTATTAACCCACACCATCTTACCATAAAGATCGTGGTATATTACATGCTCACAGATGCTGTTTAATATCAAAGATTTTTCACGTTCCGATTTGATAAGCTCTTCTTTTATACGCTTAGGCTCAGTTATATCTCTTATAACAGTGACAACCCTCACAACATGATCATTTTCTATTACCGGAATTTTTTTTGTCTGAGTAATTATATACCAGCTTCTTACCCTGTTTTTCTCAACAGTGGTCATGGTTCTACCGGTCTTAAAAACATCCTCATACTCTTTGAAAACATTCTTTTTTAAGAAAGGAAAGGTATCAAAAATGCTCTTTCCTATAACATCGCTGTCTAAACCTAAAACCTTAATCCATCTTTTAAATGTCTTATTAATAAGCAGTATTCTTAATTCAGAATTAACAACATGTATCGCATCGGACATAGAGTCAAGAGTCATCCTGTACTGTCTCTCAGAATAACGCAGGTTATCCTCCATCTCTTTCTGCTGAGAATGGAGAATATGTAAATCGTGAATTCTATTTTGAAGGGTTTTTACAACATTAGGAAAATGAATTTTAGTTTTTACTTTCATTTTACTTTTTAAAGCCCTCCAAATTTTAACAAAAATAAAAAAAGCAGCTTATTTATCAAGCTGCCTGCCAACGTATAATTAAAAAACTCCTCTTATTGTTAACCACTTCTCTGTGGTCTCCATAAGTTATTTATACCACTTTATAAAGAATATGTCAAAGAATCTCTACTATTTTTTCTCTCTTCCTTTATTATACTGTCTGCAACTACCAGTTGACCTAAAGAGATACCAGAATCATTGGCTGGAATAGAACCTGGAATATAAACTTCAAAATCTTTAGATCTAAGCCTTTCGTAAATATTGGTCAAAAGGAACACATTTTCAAGCATATCTCCAGCTAAAGATATCTTATTTATTTTTAATCTCCTTCTTAACCTTAAGGATATTTTATAAGTTCCTTCAACTATACTATTATATAATTTTGCTATTATACGGGGCTGCGGTACTGCTCTTTTCATGTCGGCTATCACACCCTCTACAATAGAACCAGATAGAACAATTAACTTACTATCTACTTCTCTAATCTCTATGGAATACGATTCTTTACAAAATTCATCTTTTACCTGACCCAGCCATTCAGATTTTATATTGCAGCTATTGTCAATCCCGCTTAAATCTTCTAAAGACTCAAAATAGCCTAAAATTTTAGAATAAGATGTACTTGTTAAAGAGAATTCAAAACCAAACATATCTCTCTTCTCTAATTCATTTTTGAACACAATTCCAATCACATCTTCATCTAAACTATTTTCTAACATAGAAGATACAATGCGAGCATGATTACTTTCTACTTCTATTATCCCAGCATTTAACTTTTTAGATAGTTCTTCTGCTAAACCATTTAGATAAGGATTCTCTTCTTTCCCAATTGCAATAATTGAAGGCTCTATCTTAAACAGCTTCATATAATAATCTAAGGTTTTTCTGTAATTAACCTGATTACTCTCCTTAGATATATCTCCCAGATAAGGACTAAGATAAAAATTATCATCTCTAGCTAAGGCAAAAGAAGAATCCCTGTTATTACCTAAAGCAAGAGTAGGATTAGCTGCCTGATATCCAAATATCAAAGGGGAAGGAACATAACCTTTTGACCTTCTGATTATAAGATTCTTACTCAGACTCCCATCTCTTGAAATAAATACTTTTGCTTCGGACTCTCCGGAGTAAACGCTCGCTTCTCTATCATGAGAGAGAAGAGACCATGAAATATCTAGGAGTATCGAATTAATATCTTCTACTGTTAAACACCCACACTCTTTGACCAATAATGGAAAATCGATGTTTTTAAATACTGCATAATTAAAACCTGAATAAGGAAGCTGGAATTTAAAATATCTTTTCTCATCTCTTATAGATTCCGGAACTTTAGTATTTTCCAGTAATCTCAAGAAAACCTTCGGCCTGCGATAAGAAAGCAACAACTCCCTCTCTTTTTCATTTATCCTGGCATACTCCTCAGCCATTTTTATTCCCTTAATTATCAAATACGATTCTATATCTTTAAAATTATTCTCAATAACACTACTAGAACTATCAGAAAAAAGATTAGAGCAGATTTTATACCCCGATGAATCTTTAAAAACAAGAATGGTGCCTCTTTTTAATAACTCTATAGCCTTATCCAACGCCTCTCTTCTCTCGTAGTTATACTCTCCGGAAGAGTCTCTATATTGCAGTCTTAGCCTTGGCCCACAATCCCAACAAGAGTTAATATGGTTATTAAACCTTCTATCACTTAAATTCTGACACTCTTTAAGACATTTTGGGCAGAGTTCAAATTGATCCATAGTTGTATTCTTTCTCTCGTAAGGCAAGTCTCTTAAGACAGACAAACGCAAACCGCAATGACTACAGCTTATAAACGGATAGAAGTATCTTCTGTTTTTTGGATTAAATAGTTCTTCTATGCAATCAGGGCAGATTGCTATATCTGAAAAGGATAAAGAATGCTTTGCTCTTTTAAAATCAACTTCTGGAATCTTAAAATTTTCATAACTTACATATTCAATCTGATCAACATTTATGGACTCAATAGTCACAGAGTGAGGCTTATCTTCATATATCTTAGAAACAAGATCGTATATTTTATCTTTGTCTCCTTCTGCATCAATTGAAATACCGCAAGGCTCATCACTTAAAACACCATTAATATTCCTACGTTCTGCAGCACGCTTGATAAAATTCTTAAATCCGATCCCAGATACAGCACCTTTTATATGTACCCTAAAAGAATCGCTGTTTTTAATCTTACCTTTTTTAAACTTTATTTTTAACATAGTTAAACATCAAATATAACTCTTGCTTTATAACCGCCTCTCTTTTTCTCTATTTTAAAATCGCAATAAGTAGCTGCTTTAATCTCATTCTTCACCCCTTTTAGAGAATCAAATCTCTCCCCTTTCGCCATACAGATCAACTCCCTACTCTTTAGCCTAATTATTTTAAAGCTAGAGAGTATAATTCTCTCTGTTGAGAAAATATAAATCAGCTCATTTAGAAATCTTATTAAGAGATCATCCCTATCTACACCCTCTACCGATACTTTTTTTTCCATACGATGTTTTATACTATCAACTCCTACTAAAATATCAAATAGTGCCCGGGCAGAGTTAGAGTAAAGTTTTTCTAAGGACTTGGCATCTACCATTATGGCGATGTCGGCTGTATGAGGGATCAATCTGTAGTGCTTTCTCATCATAGCAAAATATGAGCCGCCGGAGGCTCGAACTCCGGACACCCGCCTTAAAAGGGCGGTGCTCTGCCAACTGAGCTAGCGGCTCATAAATCTAAATAATTTATGCTTTATTTCACAGATCACTATTTTTATCAATAAAAAACTCTAAACTACAAATAAATGGAAATCTTTTTTCGGTAAAGAAGCGATTGTTAAACCTCAAGAATCTCTTTCTCTTTAGCTTCCAATATCTGTTCTATCTTTTTTATATGTCCATCCGTAACATGTTGCATATCTTCCTGAGCTTTAAATCTCTCATCTTCAGTAATCTTTGAATCTTTTTCCAGCTTCTTTATCCCTTCGTTGGCTTCACGCCTTACATTGCGTACCGCAATCTTACTATCCCCCGCAATCTTTTTTGCAAGTTTTACCAATTCCTGCCTTCTCTCCTCAGTCAAGGAAGGTAAAGCTAATCTTATTACTTTACCATCATTGCTTGGGGTTATTCCAAGCTCGGATTTCAAAAATGCTTTTTCTATGTCTGCTATAGCATTAACATCCCAGGGTTGGATTAAAATCATCCTAGGCTCCGGTATCGAAATAGACGCAACCTGTTTTAAAGGAAGAGTAAAACCATAGTATTCTACCTTTACATTTTCAACCAATGCAGGAGTCGCCCGAGAAGTACGCAGAGCAGTAAACTCCGCCTTTAAAGCCTCTATAGTCTTATCCATCCTATGATCTACTTCTCTATGAACATCTTTTAATTCCATAATAACACTCCTTTAATCTTTAACAACGGTACCTATATCAGCTCCTGTTACAACCCTATTGAGATTACCCTTTTTGAATAAATTAAAGACTATAATCGGTAACTTCTTATCCATGCAAAGCGTAATAGCCGTTGCATCCATAACTTTAAGATTTTTATTTAAAACATCGATATATTTCAACTCTTTAAACATTTTGGCAGATTCATTTTTCACAGGATCGGAATCATAAACCCCGTCAACCTTCGTTCCTTTTAAAATCACATCGGCCCCTATCTCCATAGCACGAAGAGCTGCGGTTGTATCGGTTGTAAAATAAGGATTGCCTGTGCCACAGACAAAGATAACAATCCTGCCTTTATCAAGGTGCCTTACAGCACGCCTTCTTATGTAGGGTTCTGCAAGCGAACGCATTGTAATGGCGCTCTGAACACGGGTAGATATACCATCTCGCTCCAGCACATCCTGTAACGCCAGTCCATTGATCACGGTAGCCAGCATACCCATATAATCAGCTGTTGATCTGTCCATACCTTCAGATGCTGCAACTCCACCCCTAAAGATATTGCCGCCGCCTATAACAATGGCAATCTCAAGACCTAATTTATGTACTTCCATAAGTTGAGTAGATATAGATGAGATAGAGGTTAAATCTATTCCATAACCTTTATCAGACTGGAAGGCTTCACCGCTTATTTTTAATACAACTCTTTTATACTTTGGTTTACTCATCCCCTGTTCAGTTTACTCACCAACACTAAAACGAACAAATTTTCTTATAATTATATTCTCTTTAAACTTAGCAATTTTATCGGCTATTAAATTTTTAATTATGACACTTTCATCTTTAACATAACTCTGGTCCAGAAGACATCTCTCTTTATAAAAATCCTCTATCTTACCTTTTGATATCTTTTCAATAACATTATCAGGCTTATCCTTAAACTGAGCTTTTAAAATCTCTTTCTCCTTATCAATAACATCCCGGGAGACCTCCTCCCTACTGATATAGGTAGGGCTCTTAGCTGCAATCTGCATAGCAATATCATGCGCCAGGATTTTAAACTCTTCATTCTTGGCAACAAAATCTGTTTCACAACTCAACTCTACCATAACGCCTAACTTAGAACCGGCATGAATATATACCTCTACTATGCCATCTTTAACATTTCGAGAAGACTTCTTCTCTGCAACTTTAATACCTTTCTTCCTCAAAATCTCGACAGACTTATCTATATCGCCTTTAGATTCATTAAGCGCATTCTTGCAATCCATTACCCCGGCACCTGTTTTATCCCTCAAAACACGGAGATCATCTATAGAAAAACTCATTCTTTATCCTCCTTACCGCTTACCTCGGAACTCTTTATCTCTTTGGAACTCTTATCCTCTATCTTCTTTCCAAGCTCCCCTACAACACCGCTCTCTACAGCTTCTTTAGCTTTAATAGTAGTCTCTTTTTCTTCCTTAGCCTTGCTTTCGCTATCAACGTAGAACCTCCTGCCCTCTATAACAGCATTGGCGATATATGAAGTTATAAGCTTGCAAGATTTAATAGCATCATCATTTCCGGGAATCAAATAATCAACAACTGTTGGGTCGCAATTAGTATCTATTATACTTACTACCGGAATATTTAATTTTATAGCTTCCCTTACAGCTATCTCCTCTCTATTAGGGTCAATCACGTATATTGCATCGGGCAACCTATCCATATCAACAATACCGCCTAAGTTTCTCAAAAGTTTATTAAGTTCCTTATCTAAACCCGCTTGCTCCTTTTTTGTAACCAGAGCGTATTTCCCTTCTTCTTTTAAATGCTGAATATCTTTCAACCGTGATACAGATTTTCTAACAGTTTCAAAATTAGTTAATGCCCCACCTAGCCAACGGTTGTTGACATAAAACATACCGCATCTCTTAGCTTCTTCTTCCACCATATCCTGCACCTGC
Source organism: Candidatus Kaelpia imicola (assembly GCA_030765505.1). Taxonomy (NCBI): domain Bacteria; kingdom Pseudomonadati; phylum Candidatus Omnitrophota; genus Candidatus Kaelpia; species Candidatus Kaelpia imicola. Next base: position 18,400 of record JAVCCL010000039.1, read on the forward strand.
CTCTTAGTCCCTACAAAGAGTATGGAGCCACCCGATGAAGAAATGTCGCGAACAAACTCACAGGCCTTAAGCAGAAGCTGAGCAGTCCTTTCAAGGTCAATAATATATATTCCTCTCTTAAGACCATATATATAAGGTTTCATCTTGGGATTCCATTTTTTCTTGGGGTGCCCAAAATGTACGCCTGCTTCAAGTAACTCTTTAATAACACCTATTGCTGCCAATTGTCATACCTCCTTGTTTCAAATATAAATTTGCATTTAAAGTTTATAAATTATAGTAATAAAAACAAGCTAAATCAAGGCAAATATTCTATATGGATCGGATCAAGAACAAATTTCTGATGTATGCAGCATTAAGGTTATCTCTTAGGCTTTCTGCTTTTAATCTCTCTTGATAATTTAGATATCTCAGAACGTAATTTATCTATCTTTTTACTATCCTTCCACTTAAGTTTAGCTGTTGATGAAACTGTTTTACCAAGATGGTAATAGAGGTTCTCTCTTCTAAGCTTAGCGCTTATTAATTCTAATCTTTCCTTACTCTTATCAGAGAAGCTTTTAACGTGCTTCTCTCCTTTTTTAATTAACTTAGAAGTCTCATCCATTACAATCTCAAGTTCGCTTCTAGTGCATTTCCAGATATCTACCATAGCATCCTTTAGATCCTTTTTCTTCTTCTTGACCATAACTCCTCCTTTTACAAAGTAATTATACAGATAGGGCAAAAATAATGCAACGAAATAACCCTAAATTTAATATTGCAAAAAATTATTTAAAATATCATGTCCTACGGAAGTCAAAATAGACTCAGGATGAAATTGAACCCCGAAAAGAGGATATCTTTTATACTTTATCCCCATAATCTCTTTATCTTCTGTCTCTGCTGTTATTGTAAAAACTGAAGATATTGTGTCAGGCTTAACAATAAGCGAATGGTACCTCGTTGCCTCAAATGGATTGGAAACACCATCAAAGAGATCTTTGCCATTATGATAGATAGATGAGGTTTTGCCATGCATAAGACGTTTTGCACGAATAATCTTAGCACCAAAAACCTCAGCTATAGCCTGGTGCCCCAAACAGACGCCAAGTATAGGAATATGTTTATAAAACTCGAGAACTACATCTTTAGATATCCCGGCATCTCTAGGTCTCCCGGGACCGGGTGATATAACAATATGATCGGGCTTAATTCTCTTTATTTCATCAAGTGAAACCTTATCATTCCTAAATACTTTGACATTTGCTCCTAATTCACCAAAATACTGAACAAGGTTATAAGTGAAAGAATCATAATTATCAATCATTACTATC
>JAVCCL010000040.1 GCA_030765505.1 Candidatus Kaelpia imicola
GTAGAATGTGGTTTTGACAAAAGAGAAGCTCAAAAAGAAGCTCAGCGGTGCCTAAGATGCCAGTTAAGACTTACAATCTCTAAAGCGCCGTTACCACCTGAAAAGAATAATAATAAAAAGTGAGAAACAGATTTTAAAAAAGGAGGTATGATTATGTCAGTAACAGGATATGTAAAAAACGTTCTTGAGACGGTAAAAAAACGTAATCCAGGAGAGTTAGAATTTCATCAAGCAGTAACTGAAGTTTTAGAATCACTTATTCCAGTAGTCGATAAACATCCTGAATTTGAAGATGCAGCACTCCTGGAGAGGATAGTTGAGCCGGAGCGTCAGATCATATTTCGTGTACCCTGGCAGGATGATAAGGGTAAGACCTATGTTAATAGAGCTTTCAGAGTTCAGTTTAATTCTGCTCTAGGGCCGTATAAAGGCGGGATTAGGTTTCATCCTTCAGTCTATATCGGTATTATTAAGTTTTTAGGTTTTGAGCAGGTTTTTAAAAACTCACTCACCGGTCTTATGATGGGCGGAGGAAAAGGCGGCTCAGATTTTGACCCTAAAGGAAAGTCTGACTCTGAAGTGATGAGGTTTTGTCAGAGCTTTATGAGCGAGCTTTCTCGCCATATCGGTGCTGATACTGATATTCCAGCTGGCGATATCGGTGTTGGAGGCAGGGAGATAGGATATATGTTTGGGCAATGGAAGAGGCTTACCGGTCTTTTCAACGGTGTTTTAACAGGTAAGGGTCTTGATTTCGGCGGTTCTTTGGTTAGGACTGAAGCAACAGGATACGGCTGTGTCTATTTTTGCCAAGAGATGCTAAAAGATAGAGGCACATCTTTTGAAGGTAAGACTGTTGTTATATCGGGGTCCGGCAATGTTGCTATCTATGCAGCTGAGAAAGCCCAAGAGTTAGGCGCAAAAGTAGTTGCATTATCTGATTCCAGCGGGTTTATCTATGATAAAGACGGTATTAAGCTTGATACAGTAAAGCAGCTTAAAGAGGTTGAGCGTAAGAGAATCAAAGAGTATCTCAATGAGCATAAGTCGGCAGAGTATCATGAGGGTTGTAGCGGTATCTGGAATATCAAATGCGATGTAGCTCTTCCTTCTGCAACACAGAATGAGCTTGATGAAAAAGCTGCCGAGGTGCTTATTAAGAACGGTTGTATTGCAGTTGCAGAGGGTGCGAATATGCCCTCTGCTCCCGAAGCTATTGAGTTGTTCTTAAAGAATAAAGTCTCTTTCGGTCCCGGTAAAGCAGCTAATGCAGGCGGAGTTGCAACATCAGGGTTAGAGATGGCTCAGAACTCTCAGAGATTAGGCTGGAGCTTTGAGGAGGTAGATAAGAATCTGTATCAGATAATGGTTGATATATACGAATCAGCAAGAGCAGCAGCCGAAGAGCATGGTACGCCTGGGAATCTTGTTAACGGTGCTAATATTGCAGGATTCCTAAAGGTTGCCCGCGCAATGATGGACCAAGGTCTTGTTTAATCAACCAATTATTTAAGGGGAGTAAGATGAAAAGAGATATTATTGAAGAGATGGGGCTCAGTTACGAAGAGTATAAGATGATAAAAAAGGTTATAAAACGAGAGCCAAACTATACGGAGTTAGGAATGTTCTCTGCCATGTGGAGCGAGCATTGTTCATATAAGAATTCCAAGAAGGTGTTTAAATTTATGCCTACTAAAGGAAGGAATGTTCTTCAGGGTCCGGGTGAAAACTCTGGAGTCGTTGATATGGGTGATGAGATTGGTGTAGCTATAAAGATAGAGTCTCATAATCATCCTTCTGCAATTGAACCTTACGAGGCTGCGGCAACAGGAGGAGGAGGGTGTTTAAGAGATGTCTTTACCATGGGAGCAAGGCCGATTGCCTTATTAGGTTCTTTAAGATTGGGTAATTTAGATAAGCCGCGTACAAAATATTTACTTAAGAACATTGCTAAAGGTTTTGTTGATTATGCTAATAAAGTAGATATGCCTGTTGTAGGCGGTGAGATATACTTCGATGAATCTTACGAGGGTAACCCTCTTGTAAATGCTTTTACAGTGGGAGTTGTTAAGCATAAAGATATTGTTACAGCTCGGGCTAAGGGTGTAGGCTCTCTTGTCCTTATTATCGGCCGTGCTACAGGCCGCGACGGAGTCGAAGGTGCAGCTATGGCTTCTGCCGGACTTACTGAGGAGGCAACAAAAAAGAGCAGTGCGGTTGCTATCGGAGACCCTAAGATGGGTAAGGTCCTGCGTGAAGCCTGCCTTGAGCTTATAAGGAAGAATCTTGTAATAGGAATGCAGGATATGGGTGCGGCAGGTTTAACCTGCTCTACTTCTGAGACAGCTTATAAGGCTTCTATGGGCATGGAGATAGACTTGCTCTCTGTACCAAGAAGCGAGAAGAAGATGACAGCCTATGAGGTTATGCTCTCTGAGTCTCAAGAAAGGATGCTTGTGATTATAAAACCTAAGAATCTATCAAAGGTAGAGGCTGTTTTAAAAAGTTGGGGCGTACCCTGTAATCTTATCGGCAAGGTAATAAAAGAGAAGGTATTGCGAGTTAAAGAGGGAGATAAGATTGTAGCTGAAGTTACCCCTGCAGCACTTGTTGAAGCCCCTATCTATACCAGAAAGTTTAAAAGACCTGTATATATGGATAAGATTTCAAAGCTTAATCTGGATGAGATCGAGCAGCCCAAGAGTTTGGGTGATACACTCTTAAAGCTTCTTAAGGCTCCAACAATTAGAAGCAAAGAGTCTCTATATAAGAGATCTAAGACATCTGCAAAGTATATCAATGTTGGACCTGGTTCGGATGCCGCAGTGTTATCTGTTAAAGGAACTAGTAAAAAGATAGCAGTGACTGTAGATGGTAATTCAACCTATACTCTGCTTGACCCTAATAAAGGCGGCCAAATTGCTGTGGCTGAAGCTGCGCGTAATCTTGCTGTTAGCGGTGCTCGTCCTTTAGGTATAACAGATGGTTTAAATTACGGCAGTCCTTATAATGAAGGTGTCTACTGGCAGTTCAGACAGTCTGTCATAGGTATGAGTAAGGCAGCAAAAGAGTTAAGTATCCCTATTGTTAGCGGTAATGTAAGCTTTAACAACGAAAACCCCAAGGGTTCAATCAACCCTTCGCTTCTAGTAGGCATGGTTGGAGTTATTAGCAGAGGTGTAAAACCGATGACGCAGAACTTTAAATCATCAGATAATGTGATTATTCTTCTGGGCAGCACTAAAAATGAGTTAGGCGGCAGTGAATACTTAAAGACTATCCATGGTAAGAAGATAGGCAAGGCTCCGTCTATCAATCTTGATTCAGAGAAAAAGCTTCAGAGAGCAGTCTTATCGTTGATAGAGAAAAATATCTTACTCTCTGCGCATGACTGTTCTGAAGGCGGCTTGGCTGTTGCTATAGCAGAGTCCTGTATCTCAGGCAGTAAAAAGGTAGGTGCTAATATTGAGATCAACTCTGTTTTAAGAGATGATCTGCTCCTATTCTCAGAGACTCAATCCAGAGTAGTTCTCTCTTGCAAATCCAAAGATGCTGATAAGGTTCTATCTGAGGCAAAAAGAATAGGTATTCCTTCTAAAATAATAGGGCATACGGGAGGAGCAAGACTTAGAATAGTAAAGAGTGGTAAGAGGTTGTTAGACCTAGAGATCTCTAAGCTAAATAAAGCTTGGAAAGAGAATTTTGTAAAATAAGAGTCATTAAATTATAATTAAGCTAGGGGTTATTTAAAAAAGACCCCTGGCTTTTTATTATCTTAAATCGGCTTGCTTAATAAATCTATCTGGTTTAAAATTATTGAAGCAGAAGGAGGTTAATATATGCCAGGTAAAAGATTGAATAGATCAGAGGTTCTAAGATTAGTTAGAGAGAATGACGTTAAGTTTATACGTTTATGGTTTTCTGATATAACCGGCCAGATGAAAGGTTTTACTATAACACGCGAAGAGCTCTCCGATGCTCTTGAAGGCGGTATGGGGTTTGATGGTTCATCTATCAAGGGTTTTGCACGTATAGATGAATCTGATATGATTGCTCTGCCTGACCCCTCTACTTTTGCAATATTACCGTATAGACCCAGAGAGAAGGCAGTTGCCGGGATGTTATGCGATATCTTAAACCCCGATAAGACTCCTTATCAAGGGGATCCGAGATATGTCTTGAAGAAGACTCTGGAGAAGGCAGAGAGGCTTGGCTATCTCTTCAATATAGGACCTGAATTAGAGTTCTTTATATTTAAAGACGAAAAAGGTACAGAGATTTTAGATGAAGGAGGTTATTTTGACATTACAACTTTAGACGCCGGTAATGAAGTTAGGCGTGAAATTATTTTAACGCTTGAAGAGATGGGGATTCACGTAGAGTATTGCCACCATGAGGTAGCACCATCTCAGCACGAGATAGATTTGCGCTATAAAGATGCTTTAGCTATGGCTGATATCGTTATGGTATATCGCATGGTTGTTAAAGAGATTGCTCAGAAGCACGGGCTCTATGCCACCTTTATGCCTAAGCCTATCTATGGTGTGAATGGCTCTGGCATGCATGTGCATCAATCTCTATTTAAAGAAGATAGAAATGTTTTCTTTGATAGAGAAGATAGAAACAATCTTTCAAAAGAAGCCAAGGGTTATATAGCAGGCGTCTTAAGGCATGCTAAAGAGATTACTCTTGTCTGTAACCAGTGGGTTAACTCTTACAAGAGGCTTGTCCCGGGTTATGAAGCTCCGATCTATATCTGCTGGGCTCATCGTAATCGCTCTTCTTTGATCCGTGTGCCGATGTATAAGCCGGGAGAAGAGAAGGCTATGCGTATTGAGTTTCGTTCACCGGATCCAGCTTGTAACCCCTATCTTGCTTTTGCCTCCATGCTTACAGCAGGGTTAAAAGGTATAGAGAATGACTACCCGCTCCAAGAACCCCTCGAGAAGGATGTCTATCGCCTGACGGTTGAAGAGATGGAAGAGCTTGGCATTGGGTCTCTGCCCGGTAGTTTGATAGAGGCGATTGAGGTTGCTGAAGGTAGCGAGCTTTTGCATGAGACCTTAGGTGAACACGTCTTCTCTAACCTAATAATGGCCAAGAAGATTGAATGGGACGAATATAGAAAGCGTGTCCATGATTATGAGATAGATACATACCTTCCTGTTTTATGAGGGCCTACAAAAAACATGTTGAGACTCTAAGTGAGATAAGTAAGGCTATAACATCCGATCTATATTTAGAGGATGTCTTAAAGCTGATTGTTACTCTAACCGCTAATGTTATGGGGGCTAAGATCTGCTCTCTATGGTTATTAGAAAAAGATACAGGCGGACTCAGGATACGCGCTACTCAGGCTATGAGTGAAAGATATTTAAAAGAGAGGACTCTTGAAGCAGGAGAGGGTATAGTAGGTCTTGTGGCTAAGAGTAAGAAGCCAAAGATAGTGGAGAACGTTTTTAAGGATAAGATATTTAAAGAGAAAAAGTTGGCCAAAGAAGAAGGTCTTGTCTCTATGCTTAGCGTGCCTATGATGGTTAAGAACAGTCTGATAGGGGTTATAAATCTATACACTACTGAGAGTTACAAATTTAGTAAAGGTGATATTCTGCTTCTGACTGCTGTAGCTAACCAGGCTGCTGTTGCAATTGAGAATACAGAGCTTCTGATAAAGACGCAGCTTGCCCAAGCTGAACTTGATGCACGTAAAAAGATTGAACGTGCAAAAGGAATATTAATGAAGGAACAGAATCTTGATGAAGATGAAGCATTTAGATTGATGCGTAACTCCAGCATGGATAAGAGAGTATCTATGAAGAATATAGCTGAGGCTATAATCTTATCTTATGATATAAGAAAGTCTAGAAAAGGCTGATGCTCCATTTTGCTGTGCAGGACTCTATAAGAACAGAATCTTAATAGCCCCTTCTGTTATTTTTGCGAATGATTTTTAGATCCAGCTTTAATTGAGTAATATAAAAAGAAAGACGGTAAAGTAAATCTGGTTTTAGCTAAAATTAGATTATTATATTATCAGGTACTACGGTATTTTTCGGTATAACTGTAATACCATTCTTTATTACATAGTATTCACTCTCTGCTTCTTGGATATTGTTTTGATTTATTATTTTTACTCCTGAGCCTAACTTAACGTTTTTATCTATTATTGCTTTTTTTATCTGGCAGTCTTTCCCTATTCCTACGACTGGGTCTTCTGCATTTATATCATAAAAGTCATTACCCATGATTATAGAGTCTTCTATTACTGTGCCATCATCTATAAAGCTACGCAGACCTATGATAGAGTGTGATATTTTCGCCTTTTTAATTATAGTTCCTTCTGCGATTTTAGAATGTGAAATCTCACTGTTATTTATTTTTGATAGAGGCAGATAGCGGGGCCTTGTATAGAACGGCCACTCTTCATCAAAAAGATTTAAAGGGGGTATATCTATTGTAAAGGCTAGATTCTCGTCATAAAAAGATTTTACTGTTCCAATATCTTTCCAGTAGCCGCTGTGTGTATAGGCATAGGCTCTCTTCTCTTCTATTGCATTTGGTATAATCTCTTTGCCGAAATCAAACTTATTGCTATTTTTTGACAGTAGTTCAAATAGAACCTCTTTTTGAAAAAAGTATATCCCCATTGAAGCCAAGAATCTCTCTTCGCCGTTAATATTTAGAGATAGTCTCTCTATATCTGTGTCGCTTGACGGTTTTTCCATAAATTTTTTTATTCTATAATCTTTATCAGTTGCCATAATTCCAAGGTTTGGCGTATCTTCTTTTGAAACTGGATTGCAGGCAATGGTAAGTTCCGATTCTTTCTTGATGTGGAAGTTTATTAAATATTCAAAATTCATTTTGTAGAGTTGATCCCCCGAGAGTATCAGAATATGTTTTATTCTGGGGTCGTTGAAATGTTTGAGACACTTTCTTACAGCATCAGCTGAGCCTTGAAACCAGTCGCTCTCATCTGCTGATTGCTCTGCTGCCAATATATCTACGAAGCCCTGTGAATAGTGGCTTAACTTATAAGTTCTTGTTATATGCTTGTTTAAAGAGGCAGAATTGAATTGGGTCAATATCCATATCCTATTTAAACCAGAATTAAGACAGTTGCTTATTGGAACATCTATGAGGCGGTATTTGCCGATTAGAGGTACTGCAGGTTTTGCTCTATACTTGGTAAGAGGGTATAGCCTTGCTCCTCTTCCGCCGCCCAGTATGAGACAGAGTATATCTTTCATTCAAAACATATTAGTCCGAAACAGAGATATCTTCAATAATTAAAGTAAGCAGCCTAATTAATGCTTTAATTTCCAATAGTGAGGATTTTTTATAGAGCAATACAGCAATATTTTTTCAAAGTTGATAGAAATTATAGACAAGACACCAGAGATGTTTGATAAGGCGATAGAGATGGCGGAGGAAGCGGTGAAAAGAGGAATAGATCCTAGTTTTTATCTTGGAAGATAATATATTTTTTGTTTGACAGAGACTATAGTTTAAAAGATACTATTAGTCAGACGATGTGGTTATAAAATTGGCAAAGTTGCCCGGCTCTGGGGTGGAAGTCGGGCTTTTTCATTTTAGGCTGTACGAAGTTTATTATGATAGAGGCTAAATTAAAAGAGCTGCTTAAAGATGTAACATTTATTGATATTGCAAGCTGTGATTTTAAGGGGCGTCCTAATGCTGCGCCTAAGTTTTTATTAAAATATGTTGGAAATTTAATATATTTAATAGATTACATAATAGGAAGAACTTATGATAATCTAAAAATCAATCCTAGAGTATCACTCCCTGTTATGGATTTTGACACTCTCAATGGTTATCAGATAAACGGAGAGGGGCAGATTTTAGAGAGCGGCGCAGAATATGATAAACTTGCCAAGGAGCTTAGGGAGAAAATAAAAAGATTATCAGTAGATAGGCTTATTGAAGGTTTAAAGAGCGAGAGGATACACGATAGTTTTGAAATAGTATTTCCTAAAAGAGTAGTTATCTTTAAAATTAAAGTTAAAGAGGTAGTCGAAATAGGGCCGACTGGTGAATTAAAAAGGGAGAAAATTTAGATAAAGAAAACTCAAACTATAATGATCTGGTTTCTGCCTTTAATCACTATTGGAGGGTTGTTTTATCCTCTCTTAGGTTATCTTGTCATTGCGATGATGGCTACATTATTGATGCTCTTATTTTTTAAAAAGAGGTACTGGTGTTGGAATCTCTATCCGCGAGGTGCATTCTTAGACGGCGTTATGTCCAAAGCAAGTCTTAAAAAACCGGTTCCAAAATTATTTACAAAACAGCGGTTTCGCCGGGTTATTTTGTTTATTTTTATGCTTATCATTGTATATCGCATGATAAATACAGGCGGAGATATTTTAGCTATTGGGGCCGTTTTTGTCTCAGCCTGTCTTATTACTACCATAATAGTAATTATTATGGCTGTTGTTGTAAAACCAAGAGCGTGGTGTAGTATCTGCCCAATGGGTACATTGCAGGATAAGGTAAGTAAAATTGGAATGTAGCTGTTTTCAGTTGCGAATTTAATGAGGTATATTATTCCATCTGTTTTTCTTGCTATAATTTGAAACTACTCTTGACATAATCAGTATGGCATTTAAAATGGTTTGAACAAAAAGGAGGATTTAGATGAGTCTTAAAGAGATCACAATGGACGAGTTGAACGTTGAGAGTTTTATTAAAGAGAAGATAGAAGATCTTAAGAGCATAGCAGGAAAGGCAATAGCTATCAATGCATTGTCTGGCGGTGTTGACTCATCAGTAGTTACTATGCTTGCTCACCGTGCTTTAGGGGTCAACCTAAAGACGTGCTTCATTGATTCAGGTCTTATGCGTCAGGGAGAACCAGAATATATTGTAAATCTTTTTAATGATATGGGAGTCAGAGTTGAGCTCATAGACGCAGGAGATGATTTTTTTGGTGCACTTTCAGGTTTAGAAGATCCTGAAGAGAAACGCGAATCTATCACCCAGACTTTCTATAAGACTGTGTTTGGCAGGATAGTTAAAGAGAGCGGAGCAAAGTTCTTGCTTCATGGTACAAACTATACTGATGTTGAAGAGACAATAGCAGGAGTTAAGAGGCAGCATAATATCATAGAGCAGCTTGGCATAGATCCTGAGAAGGCTTTTGGTTATAAGGTGCTGGAGCCTCTGGCTGCACTTAGAAAAGAGGCGATAAGAGAGGTCGGTAAAGAGCTGGGATTACCCCAAGAGATATACGCCAGGCCTCCTTTTCCAGGTCCTGCTCTTGCAGCACGTGTAATAGGTGAGATTACGCCTAACCGTGTCAGCGTGGTTAGAGCTGCTACAGTTATAGTAGAAGAAGAGTTAAAAGATTCAGGGGCGTTTCAGTACCTTGCAATTTTACATAAAGATAGAGTTACTGGAATGAGGGATGGCAAGCGGGACTTTGGTCTTCAGATTGAAGTTAGATGTTGGGATAGCCGCGATGCAACAGTCGGTACCCCTACAGATCTTTCTTTTGATACTTTAAAAAGGTTAGGGGATAGAATATCAAAAGAGGTTCCAGGCGTTGTAAGTGTTACTTATAATATTACTTCTAAGCCGCCGTCAACGATAGAGGCTATATAAATTTAGTTCCGATTATTAGTGAAAGGTAGCTATAGAGAAGTAGATTCCAAATCCTATTAGGGTAAGTCCGCAGATAAATGTAATTATTCTGTATATTCTATCTGATATGAATCTCCTGCCTTTACTTATTGTTAGAGAGACAATACTATACCAGCTGAGGTCAGCAAAAATATGGCCTATTAAAAATACTCCAATACCTACCAGACCTAGTTTGTTTGCCCCTAGAACCAACCCTAACCCTATGGTTAGCCACCAGATGCTCCAGTAGGGATTGATGATACTCATAGTTATTCCTAATAAGGGTAAATTACGATTTTTATCTTCCTCTATCTCTAAATCTAAAGAGATCTTTTGGATGGATTTAAGCATATTGATTCCAAATAGAAAGAGTATTATTGCTCCGAATGTAGAGACGATCTTTATTACATAGAGTTGGTTTATTAGTTTTGAAAGTCCAAGTACTATCAATATAACCATCAGGATTTCTAAGACAGCGTGTCCTAAAATTATAAGCGGCCCTGTTTTAAATCCATGACGAATGCTTTTTGCAACAACAGTTGTGAGGAGAGGTCCTGGGGCAAGGGCTCCAGATAGTGCTATAGCAAAAGATACTAAGAATATAGAGAGGTAGTCCATGGATAGATTTTACTAGTTAAGATTTGATTTATCAAATTTAAGTTAGTATTATAATTGTTGCTAACTTGATAGCTTTGGAATAGACTATAATAAATTGAACTTAAAATGAAGGAAGTTTTCTATCTATTTTTGGTTTTGTTAATGCTTCAGGGTTGCGCTGCGTATAAATCTATACACTATGGTCAGGACTATTCTCCGCCTACAGATGTTGATGATATTGAAATTTTCTCTTTTAGTCCTGAAGGTTCTTACATTCAATTAGGAGAGGTTACTGTATTTGGAGTAACACCGACAAATAGAGCCCACATGTTAAAACGTCTTAAAGATATGGCTGCTGAGATGGGTGGTGATGCAATAATAATTAAAGAGTGTGGAACGCCAATATATATACCAAAACCTATACAGGGTCTGGTTATAAAGCGGCAGGAAGAAGAGGTATCTATGGATAGCTTCGTAGTTGATTGTGAAGACGGGAATTTAACAGATAATAGGTCTGAATACATTAAGTAAGGAGGAAGAATGACACTTTTTTTGATTAAAGCTTTGGGCATATTACTTTTTGCTTTAGGTGTAATTTTTCTAATCGATAACAAAAGGTTTCAGGATTTTATTAAATTTTGGAAGAAAGGAAATAATATCTATTTAGCCGGTATTATCAAAGTGTTAATCGGTGCGTTGTTTATTGCAGTTTCTGCAGATACGAATTTATTGATATTTATATTCGGTATGCTCTATCTAATTGGTGGAGTAGCCGTCTTTGTTTTAGGTCCCAAGAAAGTGAATGGGTATATAGACTACTGGGCAGGTAAAACCAGTAAAAGTATACCTTGGATAGCAATCTGCTATTTAACAATGGGAATTCTGTTAATATATTTAGTTTGATGACCTATCTATACGGAAGAGAAGGAGAATAAAATGGTTATTAAAAATAGGAGAAAATATTTTAGGCTTGAAGTAGGTGCTAAGGTAAATGTCTATAGTGAAGAGAAGTCGAAGAGTATCCGTGAAGATAAAATCTCTGCAACCGTTAAAAGCATAAGTGCCGGAGGGGTATGTTTTAGCTCTGGCACCAAATTTACCCTTGGTAATATCATTAAACTTGAGGTTTTACTGCCTGATGAGAACATGCCATTTTGTCTAAGAGGTGAAGTTATATGGTCTAATCCTGTAGACAGTGGTGATAGATACGATACAGGAGTAAAGATGCTTTCGATGGGAGAAGGCGACGAGCAGAAGTTTATCAAATATATTTGCGCCAAGATGTCAGAGAGACTTAGCAAATATCTTCATTTTTAAATAAGAGGTGGGTTAAATGTTAAGAGAAATATTAAACAGGGTATATTTAGGTAATAGTGTTTTAGATTATGTTATAGCATTAGCAATACTTTTAATAGGAGTAGTAATCGTAAGAGTTTTTAAAATTGTTGCTCTGCACCGTCTTAAAAAACTTGCTCAGAAGACTCAAACAACATTTGATGATTTTTTAGTTTTGGTAATAGGAAAAGTAGCCCTACCTCTTTTCTACCTTGCTTCTTTCTACTTTGCTTTAGCTGCTCTTAATTTAACAGCTCAGGTACAGGGGGCAGTAAATAAGGTATTTTTAGCAATTGTAGTGTTTTCAATCGCAAGGTTCGTTGATCTCCTGGTTATTTATGGCTTCACAAATTATCTTAAAAAATATGGTCAGAATATAGCATTAGAGAAGAGTCTTAATACAACCTTAAAGATTATTAAGCTTATTATTTGGGCTCTTGCAATAATATTCTTTATGGATAATCTTGGGTTTAAGATATCAGCTATTATTGCAGGTTTAGGTGTCGGCGGTATAGCTATAGGTCTTGCAGCTCAGGCTGTTTTAAAAGATCTCTTTAGTTATTTCTCTATTACATTTGATAGACCTTTTGAAGTGGGCGATTTTATAATAGTTGGAGATCTTTTAGGTACTGTTGAATATATCGGTGCAAAGACTACCAGGATAAGAAGTCTCGGTGGAGAGCAGCTAATATTCTCGAATACCGATTTAACAGATTCAAGAATAAAGAATTATAAAAGAATGGAGCAGAGAAGGGTTCTCTTCCAGTTTGGAATAGTATATCAGACTCCCTATGAGAAGTTGCAGCAGATCCCCGGTATTGTAAAGAATATCATAGAGAGTGTAGAGGATGCTCTATTTGACAGAACGCATTTCTCCTCTTATGCTAATTCCAGTCTTCTCTTTGAGGTTGTCTATTATGTTATAGGTAGTGATTACAATAAGTATATGGATATACAGCAAGAGATAAATCTGGCTCTATTTAAAGAGTTTGAATCTAGGGCTATAGAGTTTGCCTATCCTACGCAGACACTCTATATCAATAAATCTAATGCTTGATATTTAAGCGGGTAATGTATAGATTTATTCTTTCTCTGACGAGTATTGTAATAACTGCTTCTTTCTTCTTGCCTTGGGTTAACGTTGAACAGACTCATGCAGGAGCTGTTAAAAAAGTTTTTACAGGGGAAGGAGCAGCCATTATAAAGCTAAGCGGTTTCAATATTCCCCTTGAAGCCAATGGCAGCAATTCTAGCCTTGTATTAAATATAGCAAAGTTCTTTAACTTTGGCTTAAGAGAGTTTGCGCATAAAAGTTGGTTTCTGTGGCTGGTTCCGGTATTTGCTATATCTATCGTTAGGTTCTCTAAGAGATATAAGAGAAGCAGGTCATTCAATCTTTTTATCTCTTTGGTAGGCTTTGGAATATCTTTAACCGTAATGCATGGAATCGTCGGTCTAGATCTGGATAAGTTTATTTATGAGATAAAATTAAAAGAAGGTTTTTGGGTTACCTTAGTATCTTTTTTTGTAATAGGATTGCTTGGGCTAATGCAGTTAAAATTGTTAACTGTAAAAAAGCCCAAGCATTGAAATCACTTTATAGAAATATCGTCTATATAGATAGCGCCTTCCTTTTTAGTTGCAGTCATATCTTCAAATACTAAAGTAAGCTCATTTAAGCTGGATAGATCATTAAGACCACCAAGGCTCTTAAAAGGTATAATTACCTCCTGCCAATCATCGGTTACGTTGCTTACGTAGTATTTTCCGACTTCTCCTTTTTCATTTTTAAGTTCGACTTTAAAAGTTGTAGTATAATCTCTCATCTCATCGCCTTTTATCCAGAAGCTCAATACAGATCTGTTTGAGGCGTCAAGACCGGCAAGGTCCATCCAGAAGCCGTTATAAGCAGGGTTGGGTGAGTCTACATCATAGTATATTTGAATTGAGTATCCTTCATCGCCCCGTCTTATAGTAGTTATAAAGCTATCCGTTGCACTTTGAGTTATATCATCCGGGTCTCTATCCCAGGCGCCAAAGTTTCCTTCAATATTGTTGGGTTTCTCTCCAGAATTAAAATCTGCGATAATTATTGGCTCTCCATAGGTTGTGATGATAGGTTCGATATCCTCTACCACCAACTCTTCTAAAGATTCAGCTGCAGGTTCCTCTGTTATTGCCTCTCTTTCCCCTGACGGTGCTTTTCCGCAGCTAATGCAAAAGATACATAGAAAAGCTAAGACCATAAGTCTTTTTGCCATATGACCACCTCCTTATTTATTTGTGGATATTTATTCTATGTAAAAGAAGCTTTATATGTCAACAAGGAAATAATTGATTTTTTCTGTCCTTGGTATACACTGTATTAATGCAAGATTTTAGTATTAAGAGGCGTATCTATTACCATGATACTGATTGCGGTGGTGTTGTCTATTACGCTAACTATCTTAAACATTTTGAAGAGGCGAGAACAGAGTTTTGTATAGATAGGAATATAGCGCTTAAAGAGCTGCAGGATAAGGGTGTATATTTTGTGGTTTCAAAGGTTGAAGTAGATTACAAATCTCCTGCTAAATATGGTGATATCATTAAAATATCAGCTGAAATAGAATATGTTAGGAGATCGTCTCTATCTTTTTATCAAGAGATTAAAAGAGAGGATAATCTTTTGGTTAAAGCAAATACACTCTGGGTCTGTGTGGATAGCAGTTTTAAACCGCGTATTATACCTGAAGATGTAAAAGCCTTATTTACTACTTAGTTTTTGGAGGGATACCAAAGCGGACGAATGGGCCTCACTCGAAATGAGGTGTTCTGAGTGATCGGGACCGGGAGTTCAAATCTCCCTCCCTCCGTTGTTATTCAACCTCTCTCCATTTCTCCCAGGTAATTGGCAGGGATTGCAATAATTCATTTACCTTAGTAAGAGCTTCATAAGAGAAATATACTTTAGAATTACTGCCTGAGTCAGGAATATGGAAGGTATCACCCGATAATACTATGCTTCCATATACTTTTACGTATGTCGGGGGAGATGTAAAAGCACTTCCAAGTTCAATAGAAGCTGAAGTTTGACTGCCTGATATGATATGTTTGGCAATGATAGCCCCTTTATATTGTCCGTAATTACCTATCTTAACCGTTGAATTTGGAGCATATATGTTGCAGTATAATTCAGGATGATTATAGGCAATAAAGACATCTTCGTAATAAAAAACATCTTCTCCTTCGTAGTCTATGCCTTCTACATAAAAAATGCAGTCTTCGGCACCTACAGATTCATTTTCTGGTTTTATTTTAGGAGTGTTTCCAAATTCAATTTTACCTTTAATATTAATATCTACAGGGTTTTGATAGCTTATTAAGCAGTTATTTCCGGCAGATATTTTGTTAATATTGTAAGTTCCTTCACTAAGTATTAAAGTAACATTGTTTCCCATAGTTATATCGTTGTAATTACCCGGTGTTAGTATATGAGTAGCATTAGTTGCTATAGCGATATTTTGAGTTCCTGCTTCAAAAGTGGGAAAGTCAGGTAACCCTGAAAAAGGAATACTGGCTGGTGAGATCTCATCTCCAGTATGTATAAACCCTACACCTGTAGTGAATTGAGTATTATAATAAATATCTCCTGAAACTGTAGCATTATTGCCCAAGGTAATTGAATCGCCTATGATTGAGCTGGCAAGATTAGCATTATCACCTATCGCTACTTCTCCGCCGTCTAAATATGCACCTATAGCACCGCTATTTATTGTTAAATTATTACCTACGATAATGCTCTCTATTCCTACAAGAGCAAAATCTTCTAGATTCATTGCAGGAGCTCCCTTTAAATATATCTTTGAGTTTTTACTCTCTGTCTGGTTTATTATGATAAGGCCATACCATGCAGCATCTCCAAGCATTTCGAGTATTGGATCACTCTCTGAATGAGATCTATCTTCAATATATAATATTCCGTAACCACTAAAACCATTTAATAGGGTTAGTTCTGCATTTGAAACAGATACAATCTGAAAGTTATCTTCAGAACCTATAGATATATTTATATAAGTTGTATCTTCTGATAGAGCAATATTAGCATTCTTTTTAATTACAGCTGCAAGGGCATCCATCTCTACTGAATAATCAAACTCTCCTTCTGTAGGAGGAGAGCCTTCTAAGGTAATATTACTTGTGTTAAGGAGGCTAGTTGATAAGTTTAATTTTATTGCTTCTTTTTCACCTGCAACTTCTATCTCCTCCATATTAAAGTTTTTACCGCTAAATATTGTATACTCTTCTTCTCCGGGTTCACCATGGATTTCAGCAGCGGAATTAGAATCTAAGAGCAGGAAGTTTAAAGCTGCAAGTTCATCTATATCTAATTGGATCTTTAAGCCTCTCTCTTGAGTCAGCTTCTTATAGGTTGCTTCAGAAGACGGCAGTAATAAGAGAAATATTAAAAATGCAGAGATTAAATTCTTTATATTCATTATTCAGCCTCTTTCCATTCCATCCAGAGGCTATCTGTTGCCGACTCTAAGCCGGAATTTACATTCTCTATTACTTCTTCGCAGTAATAGTTGTTGGTATATGTGCCTTCGGTAGGAATATAGAATTGGTTTCCTATCAATATGATACTGCCGCATATTGAGACCTCTTCTGCCTCTCCTTCTCCTCCTTCATCACCAGAAAATGCACTCTCTAATGTGATATCTATATTATTTCCAGCTATAATCTTATTGCCTACAATCGAACCCTCACAATTAGCGTTATTACCTATCTTTATATTTGAATATGTATTGGGAGCATAGACATTACATTCAGTTATTGCGTTGCTTCCCATTTCAAAAACATATGTATCGCTTGAATAGCTACCTTTAATATAGAAAATACAGTCATCTGCGCTGACGCTGCCATCATAAGGTATAATTTGGGGATTACTTCCCATATCCACTTTTTTGGTTATATGAACTGTTGAGATATCGCTATATTTTATTGCACAGTTATTACCCATTGTTATTTTATTGATGTAATAATCTCCTCCAGAGAATATTAAAGTACAATTATTACCGAATGAGAGGTTATTATAAGAACCAGCTAATAGGGTATAAGTTACATTATTATTTCTTGATATATTTTGAGTCCCGGAACTAAAGCTTGGAAATGTAGGTAGAGTGAGAAATGAGGGTGATAGTGGAGTTATCTTACTTCCATCTAGGTCAAGATTGCTTCCGTATACAAATGTATTGTATGTTACATCTCCGGCCACTTCATTATTATTGCCCATAACAATAGTACTTCCAAAAAGGGAGCCTTCAAATTCATGGTTATTTCCAATTACCATACTTCCCCCTGAAGCCGAGACTCCGACATTGCCGCTATCAAACTCTGCATTATTACCGAATGTTAGATAGTTTATCCCTAACATAGAGAAATTAGCTATACCTGTTTGACCTTCCCCTTCTGAACCGTTCAAAAATATCTTTGAGAGTTTATTGCTTTCTGGTTGGTATATTAAGATTACACCGTACCATTTCGCATTATTAATCATCTCAAGAATATATTCTTCTGGGCTATGGTCTCTATCTTCAATATAGAGGATGCCGTAACCAGTAAAATCTGTAGATAGGGTTAGTTTGACGTTATTTACATATAGGATATGATAATTTTCACTTGAGCCAAGGGTAGTGTTTTGCAATGTTGTGGCTTCTGTAATTATTGTATTAGCATTTTTACGCAAAAATGGAGCTAATGCATTCATATTTAGAGTATAACTAACGTTATCTATGATCGTACCGTTTACCCCCTCTAAAGTTACATCGCTTATATTTAAATTATCTTGGCTTATATTGCATCCTATTGCGGTATTGCCGCCTGTTATCACCTCACCATCTATGTTGTGGTTTCTACCATCAAATATCGTTGTCTCTGATGAACCTGCTAAGCCTTCAATATTAGCGCTAGGACTATCACCCGTTAGAATCAGATTAATCAATTCTAGCTCTCCCAAAGATAATTGAGGTTTTAAAGCTGTGATTGAAGTCTCTTTTTTATATTCTGCAGCATAAAGAGTGATGGACATTAAAAAAATAATAAGCATAAAAAATATTGTTTTTTTCATCTTTATCTCCATTTTGTATTTTCTTTATTTATAATTATGCAACATACATGCCAAGAGATGCAAGAGGGAAGTAATTGAGGTTTAAATGGTTATATAGGTGCTTGTACAGCAGCTATGAAAAAACTGACAACTTCAATTACTTAGTTTAACCAATCTTTACGTTTAAGATGAATATTATGCCAAAAGTGAATTATTTGTAGGAAAAAATGAAGAAAAATTAAGGAGAGAGATCAAGGTTTTATTTCAAAATCAGTAAGTTTTTTGAATTTTCTCATTCTTCTCTCTATATCGATAGTTGATATCTTCCCAAGCTTGCGTAGGCTAAAATCTTCAACAGCAAATGTTGCCATTATGGTTCCGTAGATGGTTGCTCTTCTTAAATTCTCATGGTCTATTCTTTTTATTTTAGCCAAATATCCTATAAATCCTCCGGCAAATGTATCTCCTGCTCCTGTTGGATCAGAGACGGATTCCATCAAATAGGCCGGGGCTGTAAAGATATGATTCTTTGTAAACAGCAGGACTCCGTGCTCCCCCTTTTTAATTACTACAATCTCTGGTCCCAGCTTCATTATCTCTTTAGCGGCTTTGATGATGTTTTTTTGGTTAGTAAGCTCTTTTGACTCGGATTCATTTATAATAAAGATGTCTATTCTTTTTAAAAGTTTAAGCAGCTCTTTACGCTTGTTCTCAATCCAATAGTTCATGGTGTCAGAAGCAATAAGTTTTGGGTTTTTGACCTGATTTAAGACTCTTATCTGTATCTCAGGGTCAATATTAGCTAAGAATAGATATTTGCTATTCTGATAGCTTCTGGGTATCTTAGGATTGAAATTGGCAAATACATTTAAATCAGTTGTTATGGTCTTTGGATTTGAAAAATCCCACCCGTATTCACCTTCCCAATAGAATGTCTTACCTTGCTCTATCTTTAAACCCTCTATATTGATATGCTTATTTTTTAAAAACCGGATATGTTTTTTGGGAAAGTCTTCTCCTGCAACAGCAACAATTTTAACAGGAGCGAAGTTTATTGCACTTATAGAGAAGTAGACAGCAGAGCCGCCAAGTATTTTGTCAGCCTTACCGAATGGTGTCTTTATGGTATCCAGCGCGACAGAACCAACTACTAAAATGCTCATGGTCATTTATTTTATCAATAAAATTTTAAATAGGAAGTGTTAAATTACGGTATTTGAGATGATTTTCTCTCTTAGCATTTTAATTGCAATTTTTTGAATCTAATTTTATAATTGTAAAACATTGGTTTAAAGTAAAATACCACTGAAATATAGAAAATATTATTAATACTAGGAGGAGTATATGGATAGGCGTGTTTTAATCATCATCTTACTGGTTGTTGTCGGAGGAGGATTTTTAATATGGGGAGTAAGTTCGTCTAGAGAGGATTCAGAGCAAGTATATCAGGATCAAGGTGTAACAGAGTTATCTCAAGATGATACGGAAGTCTCTGCTGCTTCTGAGATAGAGAGTATTTCTCAGTTTGATGCTTTGATTGAAAAAGGAGCGGAAGGTACTTTTGAAGAAGGATTATTATTTGCCAAGCAGCTCACAGAAAATAATAAGCTAATAGAGGCTAGAGAAGTGTACAAGAGATTAGTCCAGAATTTTTCTAGCCATCCTGACGTAGGCAAATTAGAGCAGAAACTTTGGGGTATAAATATGAAGATAATGTTCTCTCCTCTTCTCTCCGATGATTCTGTAATATATGAGGTTAAGAAAGGAGATACTCTGTATTTAATAGCAAAGCATTTTAATACAACAGTAGGTTTCTTAAAGAGGAGCAATAGTTTAAGTTCAGATTTAATCAGGATAGGACAGAGGTTGAAAATTGTGACTTCAAAACCCTCTATTATTGTAGATAAATCTTTAAATATTCTGACTCTTAAAATGGATGATGAAATAGTTAGGGTTTATTCTTGCTCAACAGGTGAGTTTAATTCAACCCCAACCGGAGACTTTAAGATCATAAATAAACTTTCTCATCCTACTTGGTATAAAACCGGTGCAGTTGTTCCTCCGGATAGTGAGGAGAATATACTTGGCAGCCGCTGGATGGGTTTTGAACTTGCAGGATACGGTATCCATGGTACAACTAAACCCCAAAGCATCGGCCAACAGGTAACCGCTGGCTGCGTCAGGCTTTACAACAAAGATGTTGAAGAGCTTTATGACGTTGTACCTCTAGGCACTAAAGTTACTATCATTGAATAATTATGGCTGAACTGGATTTTGAAAGACCGATACTGGAGTTAGAAAGAAAGATCTCCGAGCTGGAGAGTTTCTCTCAAGATAAGAATATCAATCTTGATGATGAGATTGGCGGTTTTCAAGGGAAATTAGAGAATCTTAAAAAAGAGATATACGGAGCTTTAACGCCTTGGCAGAAGATTCAGGTATCACGTCATTCAGATCGCCCGACTCTATTGGACTATGCCAATATGATCATGGATGATTTTATAGAGCTTCATGGCGATAGATGTTTTGGAGATGATAAAGCTTTAATTACAGGGCTTGCAAAGATAGGCGGAGAGAGAGTTGCTGTTGTTGGGCACCAAAAGGGAAGAGATACAAAAGAGAATTTAGAGCGGAATTTCGGTTGTGCTCATCCTGAAGGATATAGAAAAGCTGCCAGAATCTTTAGCTTGGCTGAGAGATTCTCTTTGCCGGTCATATCTTTGATAGATACTCCAGGTGCTTATCCCGGCGTTGGAGCCGAAGAGAGAGGTCAGGCTCATTCCATAGCTGAAAATATCAGAGATATGTTTCAGATAAAGACCCCTATCATTGTTGTTATTATAGGAGAGGGAGGAAGCGGCGGAGCCTTAGGGATAGGTATAGGTGATAGGGTCTCTATGTTTGAGTATTCTTATTATTCTGTTATATCGCCGGAAGGCTGTGCTGCGATATTATGGCGGGACAGAGCAATGGCAGAACAGGCTTCAAAGGCATTAAGACTTAACGCAGAAGATCTATTAAGTTTTGGGATAATAGATGGGATAATAGAAGAACCTTTAGGCGGGGCGCATAGAGAGCCTGAAGTTGCTGCCAATAATCTTAAAGATTTTATCTGCCGGTCTTTAAGCGAGCTTAAAGGTATATCCATTCAAGACCTTATAGATAAGCGTTATCAGAAATTTAGGAAGATAGGTCTTATATCTGAATCTTCTTCGTGATCTTTATCTGTCTCTCTTCTTAAATAATTTATAAGTATCTATTCTCTGTCTTACAGAGAGGGGATAATTCAGAAATGTTTTCTCCAGTAGATTTGAAGTTTTGCCTCCGGAGATTCCCCGTTTTGAACTTTCTATAAATGCTATTATCTCCTTTGCTTTAGTTGATTCTATCTTTTTAAGTTCTTCTATTATTTTATTTAAAGGTAATCTTTTGCGATATATTATTGTGTAAGCTTTTTTGACTTCATCTATCTCTTCATTGCTAAAACCAGCACGTTTTATACCTACTCTATTAATTCCAAATATTTTAGAATTACCTATTAACATCATAAACGGAGGTACGTCTTTTGTTACACGCGATAGCCCTCCGATCATAGCCAGCCGTCCTATTCTTACAAATTGGTGTATAGCGGTGTTTGCTGAGATTGTTACACCCTCTTCTATTTCAACGTGCCCTGCTAAGAGTGAGCCGTTACTTATTGTGATATTGTTTTTCAAGCAGCAGTCGTGAGCAATATGAGAGAAGCTCATTAGATAGTTATTGCTACCTATCTCTGTTCGATTCTCTTCTTCCGTTGAAGTATTGATAGTTGCATATTCTCTTATTATGTTATCATCGCCTATTAGGAGATGTCCTAATTGCTTCTTTAGCCCTAGCATCTGTGGTTTTTCACCAATAACAGAGCCGGTGTGGATGAGATTGTTTTTACCTATCTTGGTCGAACCTTTTATATGACAGAAAGGCAGTATCTCTGTACCTGCTCCTATCTCTACATGCTCTTCTACTATAGAGTATGGCCCTATCTCAACGCCTTCGCCAATCTTAGCTCTGGAATCTACTATTGCTGTTTTATCTATTTTCATTGCTTAATTATAGCACAAAACAATTGAAGAAATAAAACCCTTGTGTTATTCTTTAGCTATAATTATCTAGGAGGTAGATATGGATAAGATATATATATTTGATACAACTTTAAGGGATGGAGAGCAAGCTCCAGGTGCATCTTTAAATATAAAAGAGAAGATTGAGATTGCAAAGCAGCTTGAACGTCTCAATGTCGATGTGATAGAAGCAGGTTTCCCAATTGCTTCTCCTGGTGATTTTGAGGCGGTGAGTCTAATAGCTAAAAAAGTAAAGAAGCCTACCATCTGTGCTTTAGCCAGGTCTTTAAAGAAAGATATAGATGCTGCAGCCGGAGCTTTAAAGGGAGCCAAGAAGAGACGGATACATGTCTTCCTGGCTACTTCAAAGATACATATGAAGTATAAGCTGAAGAAAGCAGAAGATGAGATTCTAAAACAGGCGGTTAAGGCCGTTGAATATGCCGGGAAGTTTAGCGATGATGTTGAGTTTTCACCTGAGGATGCATCCCGTACAGAGAGAGAGTTCCTTTTCAAAATAATAGCCGAAGTGATAAATGCCGGAGCAGGGGTTGTAAATATACCCGATACAGTTGGCTATACAGTTCCGGAAGAGTTCTCTGACCTCATAACCCAGATAAATAAAAATGTGCCTAATATAGATGATGCAATTATAAGTGTCCATTGCCATGATGACCTGGGGTTATCCTGTGCTAATTCACTCTCTGCTGTTAAAGCAGGGGCTAGGCAGGTTGAGTGTACTATTAACGGAATCGGCGAGCGTGCAGGCAGTGCTCCTCTTGAAGAGATAGTTATGGCTATAAAGACAAGAGCGGATTTCTATAAGTCTAAAACTTCTATTAAGACAAAAGAGCTCTATAAGAGCAGCAGACTGGTAAGTCTTTTGATGGGAATAACTTTGCCTCCTAATAAGGCTGTAATAGGGGATAACGCCTTTAGCCATGAGTCCGGTATCCATCAGGATGGCGTATTAAAGATGCCTAAGACTTATGAGATTATGAGTCCAAGCGATGTCGGCTTTAAAGAGAGCAAACTTGTTCTGGGTAAGCATTCCGGCCGCCATGCATTTAGTAGAAAATTAGAAGAGTTGGGTGTTGAACTTAGTAAAAAGAAATTTCAGAAGGCATACGAGGAGTTCATAGCGCTTGCAGATAAGAAGAAAGAGGTCTTTGATGACGATATCATCGCTCTAATCGAGGATGAGATGAAAGAGGTACCCAAGGTATGGGAGTTTGTATATGTTCATACTGTGACAGGTTCCTCCACTATTCCTACTGCAACAGTAAAGTTAAGAAAGGATAAAAAGATCTATGAAGATGCTGCCTGCGGAGACGGCCCTATAGATGCCTGTTACAATACAATAGATAGGATTATAGGTATTAAGCCGAAGTTATTAAACTATAATCTTCGTGCTGTTACTTCAGGCCGTGATGCACTGGGTGAGGTTACAGTAAGGTTAAAACATAAAAATAGGGAGATTGTAGCGCGGGGAACTTCGACAGATATAGTAGAAGCTTCTACAAAAGCATATCTTAATGCTGTAAATAAAATAGTCTCCTAATGTCTCTCAATAGACAGATCTACGGTTTAGTCGGATATCCTGTCAAGCATAGCTTATCACCTTCTATGCATAATGCGGCTTTTGAGTATCTGGGCCTAAATGCAGAGTATAGGCTTTTTGAAGTAAAGCCGGATGATTTAGAAGATTTTTTAATCAACCGCAGAGATGTTTTAGGTTTTAATGTAACAGTTCCATATAAGGTTAAGGCAAAGGAGATCTTAGGCAAAGAGCTCTCTATAGCGAGAGATTTAAGTGAAGCTGAGATTGCGGTCTCTATAACATCTGCTATCAATACAGTCAAAAGAGAGCCTGAGCTGAAACTTTACAATACAGATGTTCTAGGATTTTCAAGGTCGCTAATAGAGGATTTAGGATTTGATAAAAAAGATAAAAAAGCCTTGGTTATAGGTTCCGGAGGTGCGGGCAGGGCTGTAATTGCGGGATTATCTGAAGAGAATAATAGTGCGAGTAAGATTTATATCTTTGAGATAGATAGAGATACTGCCTATAGTGTCAGCAGGCATCTCTTTGGCATAGAGAGACTTAAAGGTAAATTTGAGTTTATAGAGGGGCTTGAGATTCCCAGTATTATCAAAGAGTGTGATTTAGTAGTCAATGCTACAGCAGTTGGAATGAGAGACGGTGATGGGGTAGCGATAGACTTAAATCTACTCCATAAGGGTTTAAGCGTCTATGATGTTGTATACAATAGAGAGACTGCTTTAGTTAAAGAGGCGCGGTCTCTATGTATCTCTGTCTCAGATGGGCTGGGCATGCTTCTCTATCAGGGCGCAGCTGCGTTTGAAATATTTACAGGGGAAGATGCGCCGGTTAATATTATGAGAGAGGCGCTTTTAAAAGGAGCTAAGAGGTGATATTACTCATTTTTTTCTTAGGAGCATCTTTGGGGAGTTTTCTAAATGTATGTATATTGAGGCTGCCTCAGGAAGAGTCAGTTCTGCGGCCGCCGTCGCACTGCCCTAAATGTAAACATAGAATAAGATGGTTTGATAATATACCTATCTTAAGTTTTTTGGTTTTAAGAGCTAAGTGCAGGGATTGCGGGGCGGGTATCTCTATTCAATATCCTATTGTTGAATTAATAAGCGGATTAGTTCTGCTGTATTTTTACAATATCTATGGTATTAGTATTACTGCTTTTATCTTCTCTTTTTTCTTATATGGATTAATAGTTGCGGCTTTCAGTGATTTTCAGACCCGCTTAATTCCGGATGAAGTCAGTTTGGGGCTCTTGCCGGTTGGACTTATATTTTCGTTCTTTAATCCTGTTATAGAGAGTCTCTACGGCAGTAATCCTTTAATGGTCAGTCTTTTAGGGGCTGTTACCGGTGCTGCTATGATCTACTTAACAGGTCTCTTAGGTAAGATAGTCTTTAAAAAGGAGGCGATGGGATTTGGGGATGTTAAGTTTATGGCAATGATCGGCGCTTTCTTGGGCTGGAAGCTGATAATACTCAACTACTTTATTGCTCCATTTTTTGCTCTTGGCTACGGTCTCTATAGAAAGATCAGATATAAAGATGATTATCTGCCTTACGGTCCTTTTCTTGCAATTGCAGCTCTATCTGTCTTTATTTTTTATGATAAGCTGCTTGAGTTTTTCTTCTATCTTTGATAATACTAGATTTATAATAAGGAGGTATAGAGATGTTAAGGTTCTTAACCGCAGGTGAGTCTCACGGAAAGGCTCTCTCAGTTATTATGGACGGCTTTCCAGCAGGAGTAAAGATTGATACGGCCAGGATAAATTCTGAACTCTCAAGACGCCAGGTTGGTTATGGCCGCGGAGAGAGGATGAAGATAGAGAGAGATAAGGTTGAAATTATAAGCGGAATCAGTAAGGGTCTGACTTTCGGGGCTCCAATCTCAATCTTAATTAAGAATAAGGATTTTTCAATTGATAGAATGGCTGCAATAGATTCTCCCCGTCCGGGCCATGCCGATTTAGCAGGGGGTATGAAATACGGATTAAAAGATTTTAGGCTTATTCTCGAAAGAGCCTCAGCCAGGGAGACTGCCGCAAGAGTTGCGGCCGGAGCACTAGCCAAACAGTTTTTAGGCAACTTTGATATCTCTATATTCAGCCATGTTATTCAGATAGGAGGTGTAAGAGTAACAAAAAGAGTGACTATAGATAACATTCAGAGATTGGCTGAAAAATCGAAATTACGCTGCGTAGATTCTAAAGTAGAACTGGAGATGGTTAAGTTAATAGATAAGACCAGGGAAGATAAAGATTCACTAGGAGGGGTCTTTGAAGTTATAGCTAAGAGTCTGCCAGTAGGGCTTGGAAGCTATGTGCAGTGGGATTTAAGGCTTGATTCTCAGATTGCAGCAGGAATCCTATCGATTCCGGCAGTTAAGGCGGTTGAGATAGGAGATGGGGTTAAGAGTGCATCTCTATTCGGCTCAGAGGTTCAGGATGAGATAAGTTTCAATAAAAGTAAAGGGTTTAAGAGAGCTGCAAACAGAGCGGGGGGATTAGAGGGAGGTATTACAAATGGAGAACCTCTAATAGTCAGAGGTTATATGAAGCCCATTGCGACTCTATCTAAACCGCTAAGGTCGGTAAACATAAGGACTAAAAAAGAGGTCAAAGCTTTTAAGGAACGTGCTGATATTTGCGCTGTTCCTGCAGCCGGAGTTGTAGCTGAGAACATGCTCAGCTTTATAATAATGAGGAGTTTCCTGGATAAGTTCTCAGCTGATAATCTATCTGATATAAGAGCTAATTTTAAAAACTATCAAAAGCGCCTTAAGGATTTCTGATGAATCTTGTCTTAGTCGGATTTATGGGAACTGGAAAGACAGAAGTATCTAAAGAGGTTGCCGAAAGAGTAGGTATGCGTTATCTATCGATAGATAAGATGATAGAAGAGAGAGAGGGGATGAATATAAACGATATCTTCAAAGAGAAAGGTGAGGAGTATTTTAGAGAAGTTGAGAGAGATATAGTTAAAGAAGTTTCTTGTATGGATAGTGTTGTGATTGATGCCGGAGGCGGAGTTGTCTTAAACAATGAAAATATAGAGAACTTAAAGAGCTCCGGAGTAGTAATCTGCCTAAAAGCAAGGCCTGAAGTAATACTTCATAGAATGCGGAATAAGACCGATAGGCCTCTTTTAAACGTTAGAGATAAGCTCACTGAGATAAATGAGGTCTTGGATAGTAGAAGATTCTGTTATGATAAGATTGAAAAGTCTATTGATACATCAGATTTAACAATTGATGAGGTTGCGGAGCAAGTAAGAGTTATATTTAAATCTCTTATAGGTTAAATGGTAAAAAAGTTTCTGTTTATCCTTTCTTTTTTATTTGTTTTCGGTTTAGTCTCAGAGTTTAATCTAATTTCAGCTCAAAATAATAGAAGCGCGCTCTGCCTATTCAATAAAGAGAACTCTTCGGTAAGCAAAAAAGAGATAAGCAAGTTTTTAAAAGCAGCCCAGTTTTCATCGCTTAGATGGAGTAAAGAGTTAGAAGAGTATCTATATGAGGTTGATTATCTTATTCTCTCAAAAGGCAGCTTAGAAAATAGAGAGCAGGATATTATATTAGAGTTTTTAAAATCCGGCGGAGGTTTGGTGCTCTTCCTTCCTAAGGCATACGATGAGGCTTTTTTAAAGGAGATAGGGCTTAGAACATACGATATCTATGGAGATGATCTATCCGTTGAATATAATAGAGACTTTTTTAAGAGCCCAGTAGAGGGCAGCATATCTTGTTATAAAGGTGTTTTAGTAAAGACAGGGTATGGAGGTGATATAAGAGAACCGGACAGAGGTAATGTTTTTCCGGAGCGGATTCCGGTGAGGGACTTTAATATTCTCTCTAAGGTAGTAGATAGAGAAGGTAATTTTCTGGGTTCAAACATAGTCTTGGTTAAACATTGGATAAACCCCTGGGATTTAAAAGGCAGAGCTCCTCTGAGGTGGCTTATATTCTCTGGTAATGAGATAAATTTGACTAAAAGAGATTATAGAAGAATAAGTAAAGTTTTAAATAGAGATATTGTAATAAAAGATTTAAGCTCTATTTTTCCTCTATATTACCAGGGTGAAGATATCGGCCTATCTTTAAGCATATTCAACCCCCTAAAGGCTGATAAGCGGATAAGGTTTTTAATAGAGCTCTCATCTGATTCTAAAGTTATCTATTCAATCTATCAGGAGAGAGCTATTAAGGAAGGATTTAATAAGCTTGATTTTAAGGTTCAAAAAGACTTAACTGCAGGGTTCTATAAGATAAGATGCTCTTTAATGGAAGATAAGAGTGTTTATGATCAGTTTAATGCAGCCTTTCTTGTTGTTGATAAAAGCTGGGCTGATAAAGGGAGTGATCTTAAGGTCAAAGAAGATAAGATTCTAATTAACGGAAGAGAAGAGTTCTTATGGGGTATAAACTATTATGAGTCAAAGAGGGGAGAGTTAAACTGGGTCTGGCCCAACCTCTATTACATAGATAGAGATTTTAAGTTGATGCATGAGATGGGTCTTAAGATTGTAAGAGTCCATTACCATCATCCTAAGTGGTTTAAGGATTATTTGGAATCGATAGGCTCTGATATTATAGGGTATTTTCCTGATAAAGATTATCTTCCCGATGAATATGATTTAAGGATATTGGATAGCTTTATATATCTTGCCAAGATGAATAGTTTAATCATATCTTTAGACCTCTTTACTCTCCTGCCTTGTGAGATGGGTAATCCTAAGGGCTGGTTATCTTTAACCAAGAGAATAACCGATAGAGGAAAGATAGAGAAGCAGCTTGAATTTGTGAGGATAATTTCAAATAGATATAAAGACGTTAAAGGGATAAGCTGGGATCTCTGGAATGAACCCAGAGTACCTGAGGAATATAAAGAAGAGCTGAAGGCTTGGGTTAAGGAGATAATATCTGAGTTTAGAAAAAACGGGGATAACCATCTTATTACTTTAGGCGGTAATGATAGCCTGTTCTTAGAGGAATACCTGGATTATACCTCTTACCATACGGATAATGTTTTAGATTCGGTATCTTCCGCCAAACCTCTGCTTTTACAAGAGTTTTGGCTGCCTAGAGGTTTAGATGAGGAGCTCAAGCAATTAGAAGAGCTGGAAGATATAATAGTTAACCTTAAAGATAGCAATTATCAGGGTTTTATGCCCTGGCAGTGGACCAGGCAATCAAGGCTATGGGATAGATCAGACCCTGAGGAATGGGACGATGATTTAGGGCTAATTTTAAGAGAAGACGGCTCTTTTAAGCCTGCCGGAAAGTTTTTCTTAAATAATTTCTAAGTGTTGTAAAGCTGCTGAAAGCAGCAACTAATGTTTACAGATATGAGAAGTATGAATATTTACTTCTGGAATCCCTCCCCGACGACTTTGGTCGTAACCTGCCTAAGTATAATAAGTTATGTATATAGTCTCTTTGGTTATTATGTTGGCATAAGAATTGCTTATAAAAGCAGAGGTAAGTGAAATGGAAAGAAAAGAAGAAAAGCAAATTAACCAGAGCGAAAACAAGGAGGCAGGTAAAATGAAGAACAAAGGAATGAAAACAAAAGTCTTTTTAGCAGCTGGGGTGTTAGTTATGTTAGGGTGCGGTTTATTGCTGAAATTTAATAGCAATAGCAGGGATGCCGGGCTTACTCAGGCGGATAAAATAATGGAAGAGCTCTCTTCTATGCCGTCTATTGATAATGCAGAGGTGGCATTTAAGGGAGAGGAGTTTCAGGAAGAGAAAAAGGTAATCATAGCCTCAAAACCTAAAACTAAGAAGGAATCTTATGTTTTCTCTTCTGTAGATGTGTCTGAAGAACCGGGATATATTGATGATTTAAGATATTCAGGAATAGAGGTTAAGGAGCGTAAAGAGATGACTTCAGTTAGCAAGCTTGTTAGCCGTCATATGGAAAAGGAAGGGTTTCCCAGGATGGAGAAGAGCTTTGCTAAAGAGCTGCCTGATAATTTTGTAGCTGGGGATGTTATAGTTCAAAGAGTTGTCTGGGCAGAGGGCGGAGAGTATAAAGTTATATATGATACACTTAAGGTTGCAGAAGGTCAAGAACTTGAAACAATAGGAATACTTGAAGGAGATCCAGATATAGTAGCAGCTGAGGTAAATGCAGTAGTTAAAGTTGAGCTTGATAGACTACTTAAGGTTCAGTCTATGCCTGGAGAGCAATCAAGCAGAGGTATTATTAAAGTGCAGGGGTATAGAACAACAGATTACAACGACCCTGGTCTTACTAACCAGTGGGGCTTAACGAGAATAGAGGCGTTGGATGCCTGGAACATAGAAGAGGGGAAAGATACTGTTAAAATAGTAGTATTAGATTCAGGATGCAGGTTAGACCATCCTGATTTAGCAGCTAATATAAATTTAGCTGAAAGTTATGATTATGTAGATAGCGATAATATACCGGAAGATGAATTAGGGCATGGAACACGTGTTGCAGGTATTATTGCTGCTGTAGGCGGCAATGGGCTTGGTGGTAGTGGTGTTATGAGAAAAGGGAATCTGATTATATATAGAATTATATGCGACGGAGATTCTTCGGTAGATATGGCTACTTTTATTACTGCGATAAGTGATGCTATTTGTACTGGAGCTAAGATTATTAATTTGTCTCTTGGTATAGAAGAAGAAGCTATAATGAATTTAAATGCTGCAACTAGTCTTGCTATGGCGGCGGCTTTCAGTAATGAAAATGTGTTGTTTGTTGCCGCAGCAGGTAATGATACAGACGGCGGCATACTCTATCCTGCGCAATATTCAGAAGTGCTTTGCGTAGCTGCAACAGATATAAATGATGGGCGTTATGCAGGAGCTGCATATGGTGATAAAGTTGATTTATCAGCACCGGGCGTAAGAATATATTCAACTACGATGTCATTAAGTGATGAATATGGTTACAGGGGCGGTACATCTATGGCAGCTGGTTTTGTATCTGGAGTTGCAGGATTGCTGCTTTCAAAAGACCCTGGTTTAAGTACATCTCGGCTGAAAGAAATCTTAACAGATAGTGCAGATAAGTTTGCAACAGATGCTGAAGGTAGAGGTTCAGGCCGCTTAAATGCTAATAAAGCATTATTAAATGCTAATGAAGCATTATTAAAGATTGCATCAGGTGATACTCCATTAGAAATTACTGTTAGCCCTCTGGAGCCAATAGTAAATCAGCCAGTAATCTTTACGGTAGATTTAGCCAGCGCAGGTATTGATCCTGCTGCTTCCACCTTTAATTGGCTTTTTGATGATGGAGTTGCAACAATA
>JAVCCL010000041.1 GCA_030765505.1 Candidatus Kaelpia imicola
GACGAAGTTAAAGATAATGCTAGTAGTTATCGTATTAATATAGCAGATGGAATTGTTCTTGATTTTGGAGCTATTATGGAAGTTAGCGCTGATGATTTAGTATCTTTTGCTCTTCAAAAAGGTATCGATATTAAAACATCTAAAGATATAGCTAAGGTTTATTCTATTATTATGCAGTTTGCTAATTATAAAGGTAAAAGTTATGCTGGGTTCTTTCCTTATGCTTATGAGACCAAAGAGCGTGAGAGAGTTTGGGCCTTAGCGCGTTCTATTGCTAGGAAAAATAATCTTCAAGATGTATATGGAGTAGGGCCTATCTACGAACATTCAACAGCACAATTTTTGCAACAAGGACCTGACTTAGGTATCTCTATATTCGTTGTTATAAATAGTAAAGGTAGTACTATTATTCCAGAAGATGAGATAGTAGGATTTAGCTGTGGAATGCAGAATGCACTTCAAGCTCTTGGAACTCAAAAGGCTCTCTTTGATGCGGGCAGGTATACTGTAAGAATTGAGATAGAAAGAGTGTTGACAGAGAGAAACCTGAATTATTTAAAAATATTTTTCGAGAAAATTTAGATTTAAAATAGAGAACACCTCTAATCTTTATTGCTACGTTTTTAAAAAGAATTCTAACAAAATCTTTCTTTCTACGGCCAAATTTTGCTTATAGTATCGGGGTCTTTTAACAAATCTACCACATCCGGCCAGAGAATCAATGTTTCCCCGTCGCTTCTAATGGATTCTCGGGCAAGATTAAGAACTGCGTCAAGGTATCCTTCTCTATACTCATCGTTTATTTTTTCTCCAATTTCAAAATTATCTACCAGAGCCGGAACAATTGCGGTTTTACCAAACTGGGGAAGTTTATTTATAATGATATACTGGCCATCTTCGATTTTGATTCTACCCACTATGTCATTAGAATCTCTTTCAATATCTACAGAGCCGCTTGCATTTTCTCCTGTTAAAGGTATCCATTCAGAAGAGATTGCTGTTTTAACCCCATTTTTGTCCTCAACTTCCAAGTGAGATCTAACTTTTTGCCAGTAGAGCTTGCCGTTGGCAATCCATATTTCGTAAAAGTAGTCTTCACTTTCATTGTTTGAATTATAATCAAAATTGTCGGTTTCTCCTATTCGAGTGCTCTCTATATGGTAGAGGAAAAAATCGTTAGCATACTGGGTTAAAACTAAATCCATAGCTCCAATCTCTTGCTCCATTTCCTCAATCCCTTGATTTAAGTTTTGAATCTCCTGTTTTAAGTTTTGAATCTCCTCTGAGTCTGGGTCAATCTCTTTTGCTGCTCCTAAAGCTTCTTGCTTTGTATTTTTTTCTGCTACTTTATCTTCTAGAATCCATGACTTTTCTCCTCTTCTTCTGCCTAATTCTGATAAAAACTTTACAACTGTTTCCCTGTCTGTACGTAAACCTTCAATATCTCCTATGAATTGTTCTGTAAACTCAACAAAATTATCGCGATTTTCATTTTCTTCGCTGTATTTTTGAATAATTGTATTTTCCAATTTATCTAAATTGCTTAAATCTAACTCGTCATTTTCAGCTAAATTTTGAACTATACCTGCTAAGGCGTCCATCGTATCTGCTGTTTCAGTAAATGCTTTACCAAGTGCCTGTAGCCGTTCCATCTCTTTCCCCGGCCCCTGGAGGTTAGCGCTGGCAGTATAAGCGGCGTTATATCGCTCAATTGCAGCTTCATAAAAATACCGTGCTGTTCCACCGACAACTTCTGTAAAATCCTGATATGAGATAACATAAATTCTTTCATCTATCTTTCTTATCTGAGCTCCAGCTACCATAGAGAACATTGAAGTGACCTTTCCTTCCATTGCCTGAGCGATAATCCATTTTACATAAGGCGGTTCTTCAAGGCGTAACTGCCTTCCTATAGAAGGGAATGGAATAGCAACGCTAAACATTCCGCGGTTAAAGATTATATACGTATCGCTGGCAAACCCCATAACCCCCTCATTCAAAAATGCTGAACGATGAGTATGCTGTAGATTAACCATGCTGAAATCTTTATTTACATCACGATAAACATACTGTATTGCTTGAGCGCGGCCTGATGTATCTTGGTCTCCGACAAATGGATAAGCTACATAAATAATTGTATCTTCTAAAATGCTCTGCAAATGATTGACAAAATCATCAGATTCTCCGGGTATCCCTAATATCCCGCGCATATCAGATTTTGAAAGAGGCAGATTTGTCTCCCCAACAGTTTTACCCAGAAAAGCAACCTGAGAAAATGTATTAACCGGTAAAATTGTAAACGAAACTTGATTGTCTTCTTCTTTTGTGCCCCGCTCTATGTAGCCTTCATTATCAGTATAGAAAAAGTCGCTTACTCGTATCATATAGTCAGCCAAATCCATTAATGATTGACATCTAAAAGGTGTTATTTCAAATCCTGCTTCTTTAGATTTTTCTAAGAAGTAATCAGCTAATTTTTGAATCTCTTCCGTTGCTTGAGCTATAAGCCCTGTTTCTCCATCTTCAGAGAAGCTAAAGTAGTCCCTCTCTAGCTGTCTAAATCTGATGTCATTATCATTCCAGTATTTATATAGAGTTTCTTCATCTTCAATTCTCGTATCTATTTCCCTTGCTGCGTTAATTAGCTTCTTCATTTGCTCACCTTGTGCTGTTATTCTTCCGGAATTAATTTCAGCTCTTTTTTCTGCAGTGCCCGTATATGTTTCTGGCGAGGCATCGTCGTCCATATTCATAACTATTACATTTCCTTTTGCCAGAGCCATTAAAAACATATGGTTGCGTACGCCGGAGATATGTTTAAACATATTATCTTTTAGATATTCTTCTAGTTTATTAAAATTAATTTTATTATTTTCTATAACACTTTCTTTTAACAAAATATTCTTAATTATTGGATCAAGAGTATTGTTTGATAATTTTGAGTCATATTCTTTTTTCAATTCCTCAGCATAAATCTCTACTAATCTATTTGTTTCCGGTATATCTGTATCTGTGCCTATTGCGCTATGAGTGATTGATGCTTCCGGAAATGTATTTCTTAACTCAGCTATATGTTCTTTATTCTGAGTTAGTAGTCTATGTTTTTCATATTCCTCCGGACTTGTAAATTTTGTAGGATCAGGGTCTTTTGTATTATCTATGATTACGATTGGTGCATAGTGGTTAAAGATACGGTAATTTTCCAGCTCTACTTCCAACTGGCTGTTTAGCGCCTCTGGCCGGTTCATAGTAGCAATATATACTGCATCAGGAGTAAGTTTCTCCAGTTCAATCACTTGTCCGGCTAAAGCCGAAGCGCGATAAATTTTATTTAAAGGATCAAAATAAATGAATTGCTGCCCGTATCTGTCAGTAAGTATAGAAAGTGCGAGTTCAGGAATAAGGGCAGAAAGAGTAGGATCTGCTTCTTGTTGAGCCGCTAAATAGAATACTGATGGCTTATCTTCTTGTTCTACTGATGTCTTATCTTCTTGTTCTTGGGTTATATCCTTTTTTATTAAATGCTCTAATCCTGTTTTAGTTGCGATAAGGTTTATATCTATATTGGAATTAAAAGCTTTTTTTCTCAAGCTATATTCATCGTAAACATAATATTTGCCATTCGGAAGTTCTAAAACATTGATAATTGGTCCTTCTAACTGGCGCATTGTCCAGAGAACTTTTTGTATTTCATCCACATTGTATAAATCATCGATAATGACAGCATCGCGGAAGCCGAAAACAACTTGCATTAAATTGGTATTATTTGAAATCTGTTCTAAGATTTGAGGGGCATAATTATATTTTGTATCCTGGACAGCAAGAGCTTCCAAGCCGATTTTCATAGCACGGCTGCGAGTGACTATTCTGTCTCGGGCATGTATAATTTCGGCAATTTTTTGTATTTTTTCATTGCTGAATTTTTGACCTAATAAAAACGTTCCAATTGCTTCAAGCTGAGTTTCTTCCTGTGCGTTCCCTAACCATGTGTTTCTCTGTGCTCTTAATCGAGCAGCTCCTGATTCAGGGTCTAGTTCTTTATTGAGATTATTTTTTAAAAAATTTACTACTTCTGTAGAGGCAATTGTTCCTAGTTCCTCTAATATTTCATTGCGTTCTTGTTCTGAAAACTGTCTTAAGTATGCTATAGAATACACAAGTCCAACAGCGTTTCTTTCCATTTGATCAGTAGCAGTATTTTGAAATAACGTATCGACATAATAAGGCAAAGTTAATACTCTTTTTGCTTCATCTGAAAGGGAAGAAGATTCTATATTCTTTAGTGTTGGCCAATTAGGTATTGATAAATCACGTTTTGCTTCTATATTTGCTAACTCTAAAGGAATTGCACCACGGTTATTAAGAAATTGTTCCTGGTGAGATGTAATTGTTGCTGTAATTATTCTTCGTGCTTGAACATCGGGTACAGATGTTATGCTGATTAAAATAAAAGCAATAAGAGAAATTCTGACAAATACAGAAAGATTTTTGTTTTTCATTACCCCCCCCTCTTTTTATTCTTTATTACTAAAAACTCTACTCCTATCTTCTAATATAGAAGTACTCTATTTAATGTATGTTGTCAAGTATGTGTTAAAGTGATTAATATATATGAGTCTTTATATATTATATGGTTAGAGATTGATTTATGAAAAGTTAGCTATTTCTTCTCGTTTTAGTTTTCGTAGAGAAGGTTACTTTATAAAGAGTATAAAAGAGATAATAAAATTAAAGGATTATTAAGGTATTTTTAGAATAGAAAAGCTGGGAAATGAATTTAAAAAATAAGTAAATTGATATTTATTTTACATTTTAAAATTTAATATTAGATATTCTCCTTGACGCTTTATTTCTATGTATTTACAATAAATACTAGAGAGAAACCCCGGGACTGGGGATAATTTGTTCAGGTTCAAAAGAACCTATTAGGAGGTGAGTATATGGACTGGAAAGCAATACTTTGGGATCCGGTGAGCGGTATATTTACCCGTGCAGTTAACTTTCTACCCACCCTCATAAGCGCATTAGCAGTTCTTGTTATTGGTTGGTTTGCTGCTAAGACGATACAGAAGATTACATCCAAGGTCTTCTCCTGGCTTAAACTTGATATGCTCTCTGATAAATCCGGCTTATCAAACCTCTTAAGCAAAGGCGGGATAAAGCAGACTTTCTCACAACTTCTGAGTGTGCTTCTCTATTGGTTTGTAATGCTGCTTGTATTTATCTCAGCTCTAAACATCTTAAAACTCAACGTGCTTGCCCAGCTTATGGATAAAATCATCTTCTATATTCCTAATGTAATAGCAGCTGTGTTTGTTGTTGTTGTTGGGATGTATCTTGCATCTTTCTTATCAGGCTTGGTTAAGACTGCAATGAGAGGAGTTGGAGTTCAGGAAGCACATTTCTTGGGTAATTTAACAAGAGTCGTTGTAATTCTCTTTGCTCTTGTTATCTCACTTCAGCAGCTTAGGATTCAAGCTGGCATACTATCATTTGCACTCCAAGTTTCACTTGGTAGTATCGGTCTTGCAATCGGACTTGCATTTGGTTTAGGAGGCAGAGAGACAGCATCAAGAATGCTTGAGGAATGGCGCGATAAAGTAAGAAAAAAAGAAGATATTACTCAATAATAGAATAGAAAAGATGTATAGACTATGCCCCGCTTATTTTGCGGGGCATTTCTTATTAAAATAAGAATTAATTGTTATACTTATTTAAATAGTATTTATAATAAGGTTCTGGAATATAATCCGCTTCTCATTTATAATCTAGGAGTGATTTTTAGCGGGCGTTAATAGATGGAGGTTCCAATGATTGAGATTAAAAGAGCGCTTATAAGCGTCTATGAAAAAGATGGTCTTTTGGATTTAGCCAAAGCCCTAATTGAGCGTAATGTAGAGATACTCTCAACGGGCGGTACAGCTAAATTGCTTAAGGAGAATGGTATTCCTGTAATTTGTGTTGAAGATTATACTCAGTTTCCTGAGATGATGGATGGGCGTGTTAAGACACTTCACCCAAAGATTCATGCCGGGATATTAGCTAGGCGAGATAATAAAGATGATATGGTCAAATTGGATAAGCTTGGTATAAAAAGAATAGATCTTGTTGTTGTAAATCTCTATCCATTTAGAGAAGTTACTAAAGATGGAAATTTAGAGATAGATAGAGCAATAGAGTTTATAGATATTGGTGGTCCTACTATGATAAGAGCAGCAGCTAAGAACTATAAATTTGTGGCTACTCTCTCTAGTCCTTCTCAATACAAAGAGTTAATTGAGGAGCTAGGTAAAGGAGGAGGAGTTTCAGAGGAGTTATCTCTTGAGTTCGCTAAAGAAGTTTTTAATACTATGGCTTCATATGATAAGTCAATAGGCTCTTATTTGGGAGGAGCTGTAGATAGAAAAGAGGGGTTAGCTAGTAATATTTCAATTAATTTAGAGAAGAAGTCTGATTTAAGGTATGGAGAGAACTCTCACCAAAAAGGTGCTATCTATGATGTGGTTGGCGAGCGAGGAATATCAGATGCTAAAAAAATATCAGGTAAAGAACTCTCTTTTAATAACTGGCTTGATTTAGATTCAGCTCTAAGTTGCTTAGCTGGTTTTAAGGATCCGGCTGCAGTAATTATAAAGCATAATAACCCCTGTGGTTTAGCTATTGCTTCTGATATAGGAGATGCATTTATAAAAGCCAACGAATCTGATAGTCTCTCTGCTTTTGGCGGTATCATAGGGTTGAATAGAGAAGTAACTCTTAAGGTTGCAGAGGCGATAGTAGAGACAGGTTTTAAAGAGTGTATTATTGCTCCAAGCTACAGTAAGGATGGATTATCTATATTGAGTAAGAAGAAAAATCTTAGGATTATGGAACTAAACTCTTTCTCAGAAGACGTAGCTTTAGAGTCGCTTGATTTTAGGAAAATTAGAGGCGGTTTTTTAGTTCAAGATAGGGATCTTAAAGATGTAGGGAGAGATGATTTAAAGGTTGTTACGAAGAAGAGGCCTGATGATTCTGAGATAGATGCTCTTCTCTTTGCCTGGAGTGTTGTAGCTAAGGTTAAATCTAATGCTATAGTCTTAGTAAAAGATTTTGGCGATAAAACATATGCAACGGTTGGTATCGGAGCTGGGCAAGCCTCTAGAGTAGACTCGGTTATAATCTCAATTCGTAAAGCAGGGGATAGAGCTAAAGGGGCTGTTTTAGCATCAGATGCATTCTTTCCCATGGCAGACTCTATTGAATTAGCAAAAGAAGCAGGTATTAGCTCTATCATTCAGCCTGGGGGCTCAATTAAAGATAGAGAGGTAATAGAGAAGGCTGACGAGCTAGGTTTAGCTATGGTATTTACCTCAATACGTCACTTCCGTCATTAATTCTAAAGTCTATGGATATTAAAGATTACACTCAAGCAATAGATTACTTAAATTCATTTTTCAATCTTGAGAAGGTCCCTCGTTATAATTATTCCAGGGAGCTTAAGTTAGAGAGAATGAGGGATCTATTGGATAAGCTTGATAACCCTCAGGATAACTTTAAATCTATTCATATAACAGGTAGTAAGGGTAAGGGTACGGTATCAGCATCGCTATTTCAGATACTTAAAGAGTCAGGCTATAATGTTGGGCTCTATACTTCACCTCACCTCTTAAGCTTTAGAGAGAGAATCAGGATTTCAACCAATAAGACAGATGATCCGATAGGTTTTGGTGATACTATCTCAGAAGAGGATCTGGTTAGGGTTATCAATGATGCAAAACCTCTCATAGAAGAGTTCTCTAATAATTCAAGATGGGGTAGGCCTACCTTTTTTGAGGTCTACACTCTAGTTGCGTTTCTTTGCTTTAAAGAGAAAAACTTGGATTTAGCTATTATCGAAGTAGGTTTAGGCGGTAGACTTGATGCAACAAACTTAATTAATCCCATTTTAACTATAATAACAAAGATAATCTTTGAGCATACAGATAAGCTTGGAAATAAAATAACACAGATAACAGATGAAAAGTGTGGAATATTAAAAGAGGGTGTTCCCTGCATTCTTGGTATTCAAAAATGGTCTCAAGCAATAAAGAGGGTAAAAGATAATGCCAGGAAGAACAACGTTCCGCTGTATGTAATAGGTGAGGATATAGAATTTAAAGATAAAAACAGTTCTTTCTCTCTTTATACAGAGAATAGCAAATATCTCAATTTAAAGACTAATCTCTTAGGTTGCTTTCAGTATCAGAACCTTGCATTATCTATTGCTGCAGCTCATATTTTGAGTAAAGATTATTCTAGTATCTCTTCTTCAAAAATAAGATTAGCTCTACTTAAGATATGTTGGCCGGGTAGGATGCAGCTTATAAATAAGAATCCAGTTATAGTGCTTGACTCTGCCCATACCCCAGAGAGCGTTGAGCTATTAGGAGATGAGCTGAAGAGACTATACCCTAAAAGAGATATTGTCTCTATTCTTGCGATAAGTTCAGATAAAGATAAAGAAGGTATTATAAAAGAGATATCTAAATTTTCGAGTGAAATTATATTTACCCGTATTTTAAGTGATAGGCTTAGCTATCAAGAAGAATTGGTGGAGATAGCCGATGATTTAAGGCTGACTAACTATAAAGTTGAATATAATTTTGAGGAGTCAATATTTAAGATGTTGAATAAATCTGATAAGAAGAGGCTATTCCTTATAACAGGTTCTATATTCTTAGTCTCTAAAGCTCTTGAGGTATTTAAATGTGGAGCATTACAGGCCAGATGATACAATAGTTGCAATATCCACTCCCCTTGGTCGTTCAGGTATAGGAGTAATTAGGTTATCTGGACCTAAATCATTAGATATAGTTTCTAGTATCTTTATTTCAAAAAATAATAAATCTCCAAAGAATTTTAAATCTCACACTATTCATTATGGTTTTATAAAAGATGATAGTTCTAAAGAAGAGAGCTTTATAGATGAGGTGCTTCTTACGGTTATGAGAGCTCCTAAGACCTATACAAGAGAAGATATAGTTGAGATAAATTGTCATGGAGGGGTTGTTGTGCTAAATCAAGTTTTAGATCTCTGCATGAGTGGAGGTGCCCGAGTTGCTTCGCCAGGTGAGTTTACTCTCCGTGCCTATCTTAATGGCAGAATCGATCTGTCTCAAGCTGAAGCGGTAATGAATATAATAGATGCTAAGACAGAAGAGTATCTTAGAGTTTCAGCTAGGCAGCTTGACGGGGGATTGTCTAAGGTTATATCTAAGATAAGAGAGGAGTTACTTCTGGTAGTATCTGAGTTTGAGGCAATATTGGATTTTCCAGAAGAAGAGATAGGGAAGAGCAGAAAAGAAGATCTTTTAAAAAAACTAAATAATATAAAAAAAGAGCTAAAAGATTTAATCGCTCATGGCAAGGAAGGTTCTCTTATGCGTGAGGGAATAAAGGGTGTTATAGTAGGTAGGCCTAACGTCGGTAAATCCTCTCTTATGAATGCTCTTTTGGGTCACGATAGAGTTATTGTTACTTCAACACCTGGAACAACAAGAGATGTGATTGAGGAGATAATAGACTTAGAGGGGCTTCCTTTAAAAATTGCTGATACAGCAGGGATCATAGAGACAGAGAATTTAATAGAGAGAGAGGGGGTAAGAAGAGCAAAAGATGAGATAGAGGGAGCTGATTTAGTCTTAGTCGTTTTAGATTCAACTGAAGAGTTATCCAATGATGATCGTTTAATATTAGACAAAGTTAAGGATAAGCATGTAATTATAGTTATAAATAAGATTGATTTAAAAGATAAACTAGATTTATCGATTATCAAAAAATTAGGTTATGGTAATATAGTTAAAATATCTGCTATTAAGGAGTTAGGTATCAAAAAACTTAAAAAGAGTATCTTTAAGTTATTTTTAAAAGAAAAAATAGATCTATCAGTTCCAATTATAACCAATCTAAGGCATTTAGAGAGGGTTAAAAAGGCTCTTAAAGCTCTTAGTAAGGCAATTGATAGTATCTCAGAAGATGTTTATTTTGAGTTGATTACAGAGGATTTAAGGCTATCTTTAAGTTCTCTGTCTTCTATTTTGGGGGTTGAGGTTACTGAAGATGTTTTAGAGACAATATTCTCCCGTTTTTGCATTGGTAAGTAGGTTTTTGGCTCTCCCATAAAAATACCGATAGTGTCAAGAATTTTGGACACTTTCATATTCAAGTTCTTTAGTTTTCTCTTCTGTAATAGAGAATGACATCCCTTTTGATTCTCTAATTCTTTCTGAATATTTTAATATCCCATATACCCAGAGATCTGCACTGCGTTCATTCTTGAAATACCCCTGTGTCTTGATACGGCGTCTTATCTCTTCTAAATCTCTTTCTAAGTGGTTTGTAGTACTTATGAACCTGCGGTCTTCTGCATATTCATAGAATACCAATGTCTTACTAAAATCTTTCTTAAAATGCTTAACCGCTTTTCTCTCGAGTAACTCCCACTTGCTGCAAAAACTGCCGAACCGTATTACCGCTTCCTTTCTTGTTGCTGATTCATATATCTGACTGGCATCGTTTAGCATCTCTTTACGGTGTTTTTTCTTCTGTTCGATATTACTGCATAAGTTTCTCATTTTATGCGTTGAGCACAATTGCCATTTAGCATAGGGATAGACCATCTCTATTGCTGCTTTTATCCCTTTTGCGCCGTCACTTGCTGCTGCTTTTAGATTCCTGCCTTCTAATCCGCGTCTATATAAATCATTCAACATAGGTGTAACTGCTGCCTCAGATTCTCCGGCTGCCAGCTTAAATGCCAGCATCTCTTTGGTGTTATCCAATCTAATACCTAAAACCACTATTATAGGCCTATTCTTAACTCCATTAGACTCTTTTACATGAACCCAGATTCCGTCTACCATTAGATATTTATACTCATCGTTTATTTTCTTTGTTCTGAATTCAGTTAAGCTATTATC
>JAVCCL010000042.1 GCA_030765505.1 Candidatus Kaelpia imicola
GCAAGCGCTGTTAATGTGAGTATTGCGAAGAAATAATAATAAAGATTTATTGGGCAATGGAACAATGTAAAGAAACTAATTCTTTATAGAGTTCTTCAGTCTTT
Organism: Candidatus Kaelpia imicola; assembly: GCA_030765505.1. Lineage (NCBI taxonomy): Bacteria > Pseudomonadati > Candidatus Omnitrophota > Candidatus Kaelpia > Candidatus Kaelpia imicola. The sequence goes on from JAVCCL010000042.1 coordinate 105, forward strand.
TCTGTATACATCCAGTTGCATAATTCATCCAACAGGGGGAGACTCTTTCCTCAAGTTGTGCATACCTAAAAAATAATATCGTGTTATAATATATAAAAAAGGATAAGGAAGAAGTGGCGTATTTAAAAGTATGTGTGCTTAGGAGCAGTTCTAGTTGTAATTGCACTGACTTGCAAAAATGGGGTGGGTCTAATTCATGTGGGTAAAATTAAATTTTACGAGGAGTTAAATTGGAATTTAAGGGTTTGAATATAGGGGATCTAAAGATTGAAATACCGATAATTCAGGGTGGTATGGGCGTAAGGGTATCTAATTATTCGTTAGTATCCGCGGTATCAAATGAGGGTGCGTTGGGAGTGATCGCGGCGGTTGGGCTTGGTGAGACCGTTGACTGCTCGGAGAGTGACTACAAAAAGAGATCGAGTGAGGCATTGCGGGAAAGTATCAGGGAAACCAAGAAACGCACGGATAAGCCTTTTGGCGTGAATATTATGTGTGCTTTGTCCAATTATGACGAACTGGTGGCCGTGGCTGAGGAAGAAAAAGTAGACGTCATCATTACGGGCGCCGGTTTGTCGATGAAGCTGCCTTCGCTGGTTAAGAATCCCAGGACCAAATTGCTCCCGATCGTCTCTTCCGGTCGCGCAGCGCGGATTATCTGCGCCAACTGGAAGAGAAAATTCAACCGCCTGCCCGACGCGGTGGTGGTGGAAGGGCCGCTGGCGGGAGGCCATTTGGGTTTCAGCCGGGCGGAGCTGGACGATCCCCAACATTTCTATCTGGATAAGATACTGGTTGATGTCATTGAAGTGGTGAAGGGTTTCCAGGCCGATCAGCACAAGATTCCCGTAATAGCCGCCGGAGGTATTTTTGACGGCAAGGATATTGCCAGGGTGATGAAGCTGGGAGCCAGTGGAGTACAGATGGCCACAAGATTCGTTTGCACGCATGAGTGCGACGTGTCGCCAAAGTATAAAGAAATGTATATTAACGCGAAGGAAGAGGGTATAGTGATCATTCAGAGTCCGGTAGGCCTGCCGGGGCGGGTGATCCGTAATGATTTTGTCACGAGGATAATGCAGGGCGAACGTATTGATTTCGAATGCGCATATCAGTGCCTGTCTACGTGTAATCCGAAAAAAGTCAATTACTGTATCGGCAAAGCGCTCATCAATGCGTCCCGGGGCCGGATGGACAAAGGTTTCGCCATGTGCGGGTCCAACGCTTATCGTATTAATAAAATAATTTCGGTGAAGGAATTGATCAACGAGTTAGTGAAAGAAGCGAGGAAGAGCTATGTCCTATAATATGAAAGATATTATTGACCCTCATCTTATTTATTCCACTGACAAGAGCTCAATCTGTCCTGATTGTTCTAAGTCAACCAGTTCTTGGCATACTTTTTCCGCTTCCTCCGAATACAGCCAGTTGCGAAACTCGTCCAATACGGGGAGATGCGAGCCCGAGAAAATCTTAGTATGAAATTTATCTCTGATTTGGCTATTTATGCACTTTTTGCCGCTATAACGTCAATAATTTGATCCCGGTTATTCAGAGATATAATTACAACTAATATTTGCACGGGGAGAGCCATGTATTCATAAGTAATTGGTATATAAAGAGTTAGTAGAAATAGCCTCTTCATATAGGAGAGGCTATTTTATATATGCTTGGTGCTGAAAGAGTTATGAATGTAGCTATTTCTATAAGCCTTCCCGTTAATTATTTTTTAAATTCTTTCTTAATTAAATCAGGAAATAATTAGCCTTAAAGTATCTCTCTATCTCTGCGACATTAGAGATTTTGGGTCAAAATTATGTTATTTGGAGAGTTATATTATTTTTTAGGATAATCCAAGTTGACTTATTTTGTGTAAGAGTTTACAATTCAAAAGATATGAAAGATGAACTAAGAGAACATAAACTTGATAAACTAAAGAGATTAGAGGCCAAGGGCATAAATGCCTATCCTAACCGCTATCTGCCTTATGATTCCATAGTATCCTGCCTGGAAGATTGGGAGGATGATAAAGAAGTTAAAATTGCAGGGCGTATTATGGCTCTAAGAGGTCACGGCAAGAGCATATTTTTGGATCTTAAAGATGCAGCTTCTAGAATGCAGGTTTATATTAAAAACGATATTTTGGGCGAAGATAAGTTTGCTACTTTTAAAGAGTGTTTTGATATTGGAGATATTATTGGAGTAAATGGAGAGACTTTTAAAACACGGACTGGTGAAGGTACTCTTTTGGCAAAAAGCGTTACAATGCTGTCAAAATCACTCCTGCCTCTTCCTGAAAAGTGGCATGGATTAAAAGATGTAGAGATAAGACATAGAAAGCGTTACCTGGATTTGATTATGAACGATGAGTCCAAAGAGAGATTTTTGTTAAAAAGTAAGATAATAAATCTCCTGCGCAGCTTTCTTGATAAGAGAGGGTTTATTGAAGTTGAGACTCCCATGCTTCATGCTGTGGCAGGAGGAGCAGCCGGAGCACCTTTTAAAACTCATCTTGAAGTGTATGACTTAGACCTCAATCTTCGAATTGCACCGGAGCTTTACTTAAAGAGGTTGCTTGTTGGAGGATTTGAGAAAGTCTATGAGATAAATAGAAGCTTTAGAAATGAAGGTGTCTCTACCAAGCATAATCCTGAGTTTACCATGATGGAGCTATATTGGGCCTATGCAGATTATAACGATATAATGGCTCTGACTGAAGAACTTTTCTCTTTTCTTGCTCGTGAGATAAAAGGAAGTGAAGAGTTTGAGTATCAGGGCAAGAAGATTAGCTTTAAGGCCCCATTTAAGAGGTTAAGTTTTTCAGAGATACTGGGCGAAGAAGAGATTGATATGGATAGGCTTAAAGAGATAATGGAGAAGAAGCTCGATAAGAAATTAGAGAAACTCTCCAGGTCTCAGATTTTAAATTTATGTGAGGAGTATATAGAAGAACAACTTGATGATAACCCTATCTTTGTAGTCGATTATTTAAAAGAGATATCCCCTTTGGCTAAGAGAAAAGAGGGCAGCTCTAATCTTGCCGAGAGATTTGAACTTTTTATTGCTGGTATGGAGATTGCCAATGCATATAGCGAACTCAACAATCCGATTGAACAGAGAGAGAGATTTCAGGCCCAGAGCGGCGAAAGAAAAGAGCATGTAGATTATGATTTTGTTCAAGCTTTGGAATATGGAATGCCTCCTGCTGGAGGTTTGGGGATAGGCGTGGATAGGCTTATTATGGTACTTACTGACGCAGCTTCTATCAGAGAAGTCTTATTCTTCCCGCTGTTAAAACCAGAGAATACTTTATGAGGCTCGAATTCTGGCTGGCCAGGAAATATCTTCTGCGAAGAGAGACTAAATTCCTGAAACTTGTCTCTGTTATAACAGTCTTAGGTGTTGCTATTGGAGTAATGGCGCTGTTGGTTGTTATAGCTGTTATGAATGGTTTTGATCAGGAATTAGAAGATAAAATTTTAGGAATAAATTCTGACATCTTAATAAAGTCCCAGCCCCTAATCTCTAAACCGAATGAGATTATAGCCAGGATCCAAGACTTGGAAAGCGTAATAGCCAGTTCTTCTGTTATGGTAGGAAACGGAAGTCTTATCTATGAGGGTTATTTGGAGAATATATATATTAAAGGTGTAGATTTAAAAAGTGAAAAGAAGACTACCAGAATAGATAACTACCTCCTAAATAGGTTAGATAGCATACCGGGAGATGGTATCGTTGTAGGTAAAGTTATTGCCCAAAAGATGGGTCTGGGAATTGGTTCGTCCGTTAAGGTTCTTCTGCCTTTTAATCTTGATAGTTTTGATTTTAAAGTTGAAGGCATATTTGAATCAGGGATGTATGAGTATGATTCTTCTCTGGCCTATATAAATCTCCAAAAAGCAGAGAATATCTTCAATCTTCTAGGTGCAACTGCTATTGAGGTTAAGATAGAGGACTCTTATAAAGCTGATAAGATTAAAGCTGTAATTAAAGCTTGCTTAGGGTCTGATTTTGATGTTTTAAGCTGGATGGATATGAATAGAAATCTTTTTAATGCGCTTAGACTAGAAAAAACGGCAATGTTTATAATACTCTGCCTGATAATACTCGTAGCCTCTTTTAATATTGCCAGCATTCTTATTATGTCTGTATTGGAGAAAGTGAAAGATATTGGAGTTATGAAAGCAATAGGGATGAAGAATGCAACCATAAGAGGTGTCTTTATGATGCAGGGTATGCTAATAGGTCTCTCAGGTATCATTTTAGGGTCTGCCCTGGGGGGCGGGATAATATATCTTTTGGATAATTATCCTATAATAAAGCTGCCTTCGGATATCTATTATATCGACCGCTTGCCGGTCTCTACGTCTCTATTAGACTTTGCAATAATTATAGTTGCTGCTCTTGCTATAACATTTATATCTACATTATACCCTGCGATAAAGGCATCTAGGTTTGATCCTGTTGTTGCCTTGAGGTATGAATAATGATAACGCTTAGAAATATAAATAAATCTTTTAAGGTTGGAAATAAGAAGATAGATGTTTTAAGGGATCTCTCTTTTGAGGTGGCGGAGGGTGAGATTTTAGCTGTAAGAGGTCCCTCTGGTGCCGGTAAATCAACACTTCTTCATACTATAGGAGCTTTGGAGAGGCCGGATAAGGGGGAGGTCTATTTAGAGGGAGAGGATATTTATAGCTTTGATGAAAATAGAAAGGCTATATTCAGAAATAATAATATTGGTTTTGTATTTCAGTTCTATTATTTAATTCCGGAGTTAAGTATTCTTGAGAATGTTGCATTGCCTCTCTTTATAAAAAATATCAAAAGAGATAAGGTTTTAAATAAAGTCCGGGAGATTTTAAAGTTTTTGCAGATTGATAACAGAAAAGACCACTACCCTAATCAAGTTTCGGGGGGAGAGCAGCAGCGCGCTGCTATTGCCCGGGCTCTTATAGTAGAACCTAAGATTCTTCTCTGCGATGAGCCTACGGGAAATTTGGATTCTCAAATGGGTGGAGAAGTGTTAAAATTACTTGGATTAATAAGTAGAGATAGAGATACTACTATTGTAGTTGTAACCCATGATAGCGATGTAGCTTCCTGGGCAAAAAGAGAAATTTACATAAAAGACGGTTGTATAGAAAGAGATAATTAGCTTAAAGAGTAGAGTAAGGAGGATAAGATGAAAATTTATCTTAACGGTGATTTCGTTAAAAAAGAGGATGCAAAAGTCTCTGTTTTTGATCACGGCTATCTTTATGGCGATGGTGTATTTGAAGGAATAAGGGCATATAATGGTCTGGTCTTTAGATTGGATCAGCATTTAGATAGGCTCTATAGTTCTGCTCATACTATCATGCTTAAGATCTCTTTGACTAAAGAAGAGATGAAAGAGGCTCTTTTAGAAACATTGAGAGTCAACGATTTAAAAGATGCTTATATCAGGCTTATTATCTCTCGCGGCGAGGGGGACTTAGGTCTAGACCCGAGAAAATGCAAAAGTTCAACTATTGTTATGATTGCAGATAAGATTGCGCTCTATCCGCAGGAGTTCTATGAAAAAGGACTTGAGATTATCACAGTTCCTACAAGGAGGAACACCATTGAGACTGTCAATCCTCAGGTTAAATCTCTTAACTATCTTAACAATATCATGGCTAAGATAGAGGCTGTTCATTGCGGATATGAAGAGGCTATTATGTTAAATAACGAAGGCTATGTTGTAGAGTGCAGCGGAGACAATATCGTTATACTTTCTGAGTCTAAGCTCTATACCCCTTCTGACCATATCGGCGCTTTAAAAGGCATAACGCAGGCTGTAGTTGTAAAGTTAGCCGAAAAGATGGGTATCGGTATTGTGCGGGAAGTCTTCTCAAGGCACGATATCTATAATGCTCAGGAGTGTTTTTTAACAGGTACCGCTGCTGAGATTATCCCTGTAGTCAAGGTTGATGGCAGGGCTATCGGGTCTGGTAAGCCAGGAAAGGTCACGCTTCAGTTGATTCAAAGTTATAGAGATCTTACTAAGAGAGAAGGTATTTCAGCTTATTAATTGGAGGGTAAATTATCAATATGGTTTGTGATATTTGCGCTGAGAAAGAAGCCACGGTTCATTTAACCGAGATAATAAATGGCAAAGTTACAGAGCTGCACCTCTGTGAGGATTGTGCCAGGAAGAAAGGGACGCAGATGGAGCAGCATTTTGGGATCTCAGATCTCTTATCCGGACTTGCCGATTTAAGTTCCTCTTTAGAGGTAAAAGAGGACCCCGGTTTAAAGTGTGCTAATTGCGGGATGAGCTATAACGATTTTAAAAAATCAGGGCGTTTCGGCTGCAGTGAATGCTACGGGGCTTTTAAAAAATATATTCCCTCTCTACTTAAAAGAATACATGGTTCTACTAAATATGTTGGAGATATACCTAAGACTGGTGAATTTAAGGTTGTCAGAGACGAGCTGCAGCAGCTACGCAAAGAGCTGCAGTCGGCAATCGAAAAAGAAGAGTATGAGAGAGCGGCTGAAGTAAGGGATGAGATAAAAAAGTTAGAGAAGAAGAGAACAAAAAAAGATGAAAAATAGTAACGTCGATATTTTATTGAACCAGCCTAGTGCTTGGTTAAAAGGTACGGGTAAGGATTCTGATATTGTTATTTCAAGCAGAGTGAGGTTTGCTCGAAATTTAAAAAAGATTCCTTTTTATCACTGGGCAAACGATGAGCAGCGTCAGCAGAGTTATTCTAAAATCAAAAATGTTTTGGAAGATATTCCGGATCTTAAAAACGGAATCTGGCTGGACATAGATAGACTGAGTGAGCTGGATAGATATTTTCTTCTCGAAAGACATTTAATAAGCAGGGAACTGGCTGATAAAGGCACCTATAAGGCTGATCTTGTAGGCGATAGGGAGATAGTCTCTATTATGGTTAATGAAGAAGACCATATCCGCCTCCAAGTTTTAGAATCGGGATTCTCTCTACTTGAAGCTGTTGATATAGCCAGGAAGATAGATAGCGAGTTGGCTAAGAGGCTTGATTATGCTTTCAATTACGAACTTGGTTATCTTACAGCTTGTCCTACTAATACAGGGACCGGCCTTAGGGCCTCTGTAATGCTGCATCTGCCCCTGCTTGTTATGAGCAAGCAGATAGCAAATGTTATCAATACAATAGCAAAATTAAGTTTTACTACTCGCGGTTTTTACGGAGAGGGTACTGAAGCTAGCGGAAATTTCTTCCAGATCTCCAATCAGGTTACTTTAGGGAGAGCCGAAGAGGAGATTGTCGAGAATCTCCAAAAAGTTATAGTTCAGGTTATAAGTTATGTAAGAGCAGCCAGAGAGAAATTTTATAAAAAAGATAAGCTCTCTTTGGAAGATCAGGTATTCCGCTCTTACGGTATGCTGCAGAACTCACGTCTTATAAACAGTAAAGAGGCAATAGAGCTCCTTTCCAACTTGAGATTAGGAGCAGATTTAGGTGTCATAGATATAGATTTAAAGCAGATTAATGAGCTTCTGTTGTATATACAGCCTGCTCATCTGCAGAAGTCTGAAGGTAAGATTTTGGGTTCAAAAGAGAGAGATATAAAACGTGCAAAACTTATAAGAGAAAAGATAGCATAGGAGGTATTATGAAGATGTTCAATAGATTTACCGAACGTGCCAGGAAGGTGATAATAATTGCTAAAGAAGAGGCTAAAAGATTTAATCATGACTATATTGGTACAGAGCATATTCTTTTGGGTTTAGCAAGAGAAGGCGAAGGTGTTGCAGCTATTGTTTTAAAGAGTCTTAGTCTTGAGCTTGGTCAGATCAAGATAGAGGTTGAGAAATTTGTACAGCCTGGACCAAATGCTGTTATCTCAGGAGACGTACCTTTTACCCCTGCAGCTAAGAAGGCGATTGAGCTGGCTATGGATGAGGCGAACTCTCTTGGACACAATTATATTGGTACAGAACATCTTCTATTGGGTTTAGTGAGAGAAGGCGAAGGTGTGGCTTCACAAGTACTTTTAAATCTCGGCTTAAATGCTAATAAGATACGAGAGTCTGTAATGGACCTTTTAGGTACCCCGTCAGGTCAAAATTTGAGCGGTGATAGTGCAGGAAGTTCTGCAGCCAAGAGTAAGACCCCTGCTTTGGATACATTCGGAAGAGATTTAGCTTCTTTAGCCAGAGAGGACAAGCTTGATCCAGTCGTGGGCAGAGGAAATGAGATTGAAAGAGTGATGCAGATATTATGCAGGAGAACAAAGAATAGTCCGGTCTTACTTGGTGAAGCTGGGGTCGGCAAGACTGCTATTGTTGAGGGTTTGGCGCAGAAGATAGTGTCAGGTGATATTCCGGAGCTTCTTAGAAATAAAAGGATTGTTGCTCTAGACCTAGCTCTTATGGTTGCAGGAACTAAATATAGGGGGCAGTTTGAAGAGAGAATAAAGGCGGTGATGAATGAAATCAAGAAGACAGAGGATGTAATTCTTTTTATAGATGAGCTGCATACTCTCGTAGGTGCAGGCGGCGCAGAGGGTGCAATAGATGCATCTAATATACTTAAACCTGCCTTATCCAGAGGAGAGATTCAGTGTATCGGTGCAACTACTCTGGATGAGTATAGAAAACATATTGAAAAGGATGCTGCTTTAGAGAGGCGTTTTCAGATTATCATGGTTGATCCTCCTACGGTTGATGAGACGATAGAGATACTTAGAGGGTTGAGGGATAAGTACGAGGCGCATCATAAGGTTGAATTTGCAGATGAGACTATAGTTGCGGCAGCTAAGTTGTCTGATAGGTATATTACGGGTAGATTCTTGCCCGATAAGGCAATAGACTTAATTGACGAATCAGGATCTAAGGCCCGTCTCTCTGTTTTAACCATACCTCCTGAGCTTAAAGACCTTGAGGAGAAGACAGAGGATATTAAAAAAGAGAAAGAGGCTGCTATCAAAGGTCAGGACTTTGAACGTGCGGCAAAATTAAGAGACCAAGAGAGGGAGACCAAAAAAGATTTGGAATCAAAGAAGAAAGATTGGGAAAAGATAAAGAGTGAGAAACAACCTGTTGTTACTGCAGAAGATATTGCAGTAATTGTATCTAAATGGACAGGTGTGCCATTGATGAAATTAGAGGAGACCGAAAGCGATAAGCTCTTGAAAATAGAAGAGGAACTTAAAAAAGGTATTGTAGGCCAGGATGAAGCTATCTATGCAATAGCACGTGCTGTAAGGAGGTCGCGTGCAGGATTAAAAGATCCCAAGCGTCCGATAGGTACTTTTATATTTTTAGGTCCTACAGGTGTAGGTAAGACGCTTCTTGCGAGAGTGCTGGCAGAGTTTTTGTTCGGAGACGAGGATGCGTTAATACAGCTTGATATGTCAGAGTATATGGAGAAGTTCAATGTCTCTCGTCTTGTAGGTGCTCCTCCAGGTTATGTAGGCTATGAAGAAGGCGGACAGTTAACAGAGAAAGTTAGAAGGCGGCCTTATTCGGTCGTATTACTAGATGAGATAGAGAAGGCTCATCCGGATATATTCAATGTATTGCTCCAGGTCATGGAGGATGGCAGACTTACAGACAGCTTTGGGCGGCGTGTTGATTTCAGAAATGTTGTTTTGATAATGACTTCCAATGTTGGTGCATCGCTTTTGAGGGCTCAGGGGGCAATAGGTTTCAAAGCCGGAGCAGAATCCGGTGGAATTGACCATAACTCTATGAAAGATAAATTGATGGATGAAGTCAAGAAGACGTTTAAGCCCGAGTTTTTGAACCGGGTTGATGATACGATAGTCTTTCGCTCTTTGGATAAAGAGCATCTTGTTGAAGTAGTAGAGATCGAGCTAAAAGAGGTAAGAGGGAGAATACAGGAGCAGGGCCTTGATATAGAGCTGTCGAAAGATGCAAAAGATTTTTTGATAGACAAGGGGTTTGATCCTATTTTTGGTGCCCGGCCTCTGAAAAGGGCTATACAGAGATATATAGAGGATCTTCTTGCTGAGGATATTATTGCTGGTAAATTTAAATCTCCCGACGTTATCTATGTTAAAAAGGCACCGCATAAAGAAGAGCTGGAGTTTAAAAAGAAAGGTTAAGTCTGTTAATAATCTTCTCCAATTCAGCTGTTATATTTTAATTCAGCATTTATTTTAAATGTATTTATCGTACTTTAAAAAAAGGTATAGGGTATTTTTTCTTTTCTTGGCGGTTCTTTTAATATTATTTTCCTTGAGTTTCGTTCTATCTAATATGGTATTTAATATGGTTATAAAAGATCTATTGGCGGGTGCATCTATTCCACCGGATCTTAAGTCTTGTGTAAGACAGTCTATTTTTTCACTTAAGGATGGGGTTATATTAAAAGATATATCTATATCTAGAGGAGATAAGAATCTTATTATTCCTAGTTTTGCAATCAAGAAAGAGAACGATTTTATTTCGATTAAAATAAAAAAAGCGCTGTTAAATCTAGATTTGCTTAAAAGTTTAATAGCTATTTCTGCTAGTAGTAGTGCTTCTAATATTGCCTCTTTTAAAATCAGGTTAGATGATGTCGGTTTTTTATCTCAAGGTAAGGCTATGAATATAGATCATGGTTTCATATTATTTAATGAGAATGGGGTTCATTGGGATTTAAGATTTGATTATCAAGGGTTAAATTTTAATACCAGAGGTTATATCTCACTTGAAAAAGAACTCTGTTTTTTCAATTTTGATTCTGAATTTACAAAAACGGTTTTAGTAGGCGAGTACGATTTAAAAAGAAAAATGCTAAGAGGGGGATTCTTTTTTAAAGGAGAGTTCTACCGCTTAGGAGCTAAAATCCTAAGAGAGCACGAGGCACTCTCTCTAATAGATATCTCTTTAGGTCCTCTCTCTATTCCTGGGCCTGTAGAGTTAGAATTTAGCAAAGGCTTGAGTTTTAATTGGGCTATTGAAGGCAATTCTTTAGATATATCTGGTTTTTTTGATTTTAAGAGCGAAGAAGATAGACTCCGTTTCTATATCAAAATTCTGAAGGCCCAGATTGGAGAGTATGAGCTAATAACAAACTCCTACATAGACTATCTTGCAGACGAGAGGGTCCTGCTCTTTGACTCTGTAGGTACTGTTTTAAATAAGATGCCTTTTCCGGAGATATCTTTTAAAGCAGTATTAATGGATAAAAGGATAGTTCTTGAAAGGTTTGATTATAAAGGCGGGATAAGTCTTAATGGTTATTGTGATTATAATTTAAATCACAGCATTCAGGGGGAGTTTAATAATTTCGACTTACATGAGATAATGATTGTAGTTATGCCGCTCTATACTCGTTATCTAAGTGTTCCTATGATAGACGGGAGATTCAATTATTTTTTCTATGATGATACAAGATTTACAGATATTATATTAGAACTTGGAAAGGGCAGGATTATGGATGTTGCGTTTGAGAGCGGCAGGGTTCATCTAATAGGAAATTCGAATATACTAGAGTTTGTTAATTCAGAACTGGTCATTGACAATATGCCTCTATCTTTTGAAGGCAATATTGATATAGCTAAGTTTCCAACAACTGCTATGTGGGAAGATGTTTTTTTAGTTCCTATTTCAACCTCTTATCCTTTTGGGGATGTATTTTTTGAGGATAGGTTCGGAGATAGAAAAATGTCTTTAGGTGCAAAGTTAAAAGAGAATGTAAGATTGGATTATAATGTGGAATTTTCAGCAGATGAAAACTACAATAAGAATGAAGTTTCATTAGAGATTATAGGTAAGCCTAATTTAAAATTGCGCCTAAAGAATGACGAAGAGATAATGGGAGTAGAGAAAAACATTAAGTTCTAATAATTATGAAGGAGAGAATAAACAATTTCTTCTGTTATATCGGTAAATTGGCTATGCTCACAGGGCATATAATCAACCTTCTTTTTACCAGAACACCGCGTTTCGACCTTCTTTATAAGCAGATGATTAAAATAGGATTAGAGAGTTTTCCTATAGTCTCTTTGACGGCTATATTTATCGGTATAGTTATTGCACTGCAGAGTGCTTATCAGATGCAGAGGCTTTCAGCAGAGATATATATTGCCTCTCTGGTTGCGCTTTCAGTTGTACGAGAGCTGGGTCCTGTTATAACCGGTCTTGTTGTTGCCGGCCGTGTCGGGGCTTCTGTCTCTGCTGAACTGGGTACGATGAAGGTCACCGAGCAGGTAGATGCTATGGAATCAATGGCTACCGACTCTGTTCAGTATCTTGTGATTCCCAGGTTTTTAGCACTTCTTTTTATGCTTCCAATCTTGACTATATATGCGGACATAATAGGTATACTGGGAGGTTTCTTGATAGGAGTGACAAAGCTGGGCATCGGTGCAAATCAGTATTTAAAGTTAACTTTTGAAGCTTTAGCTATGAAGGATATCTATAGTGGTTTTGTAAAACCTGTAGTCTTTGCAATTATCATTGCTCTGATATCTGCGCAGGAAGGCTTTATGGCCAGAGGTGGCGCCGAAGGTGTTGGCAGGGCAACCACGCGTACGGTGGTCAATACTTTTATTTTAATCATTATAGCGGATTGCTTGATAACCGCATTCTTCTATTTTATTTTATAATGATAAAAGTAGTCAATCTTTGGAAAAAATTTGAGGATTTAGAGGTTCTAAAAGGTTTAGATATTACAATAAACAAGGAAGATGTTTTTGTAATAATTGGCCAGAGTGGATGCGGTAAGAGTGTATTTTTAAAACTTTTGATGAATCTTCTTGAACCTGATAAAGGGGATGTATTTATAGAGAATGAGAACGTGTTCAAATTAAATGAAAAAGAACTCAGAAAATTAAGGATGAAGTTTGGTTTTGTCTTCCAGAATTCGGCTCTCTTTGATTCTTTGAATGTGTATGATAATGTTAGTTTTGGATTAGTCCAGCATACTGATTTAGACCAAGATTTAATTTGTGAGAGAGTGGCCGATTGCCTTAAACTTGTAGGTTTACAGGGTATAGAAGATAAGATGCCGGCTGAGTTAAGCGGAGGGATGAAAAAGAGAGTTGCTATAGCCAGGGCGGTAGTCTTAAATCCCAAAATAATACTCTATGATGAGCCGACTACGGGATTGGACCCGGTTGTTGCCTCCTCGATAAATTATTTGATTAAGAAGTTAAAACGGGAAGTCAATGCGACCTCTATCGTGGTTACTCATGATATGAATAGTGCTTATTTTATAGCGGATAGGATTGGTATGCTTTATAAGGGAAAGATTATCGAGATAGGTAGTCCAGATGGAATAAGGGTCAGCTCTAATCCTATTGTCCAGCAGTTTATTAACGGTGATGCCCAAGGTCCTATAGAAGCATGATAGATAGTATCAGGGGCTATAAGTTTAAAATGGAGAATCGAAAAATAAATATTAAAGTGATTGAATTAAGTTTTATTTTGTTAGGAGGATAAAATTATGGAATATTGGAGAAAGAGTGAATGGAGATTAGGTCTCTTTATCGCCTGCGGCATTGTTCTGTTTGGTGCTCTTGTTTTTACTATAAGTAATCTTAACTTCTTTCAAAGAAGTTACGAGGTAAGAGCTCTCTTTAAGTTTGCAAATGGTATAGAGAGTGGAGCTCCAGTCAGACTTGCAGGTGTAAAAGTTGGCGAAGTTAAAAATGTTAAGATAATTTATAATCCAGATAATAAAGTTCCTCTTGTTGAGGTTTATCTGTTGATAGAGGAGGGTGTTCTAATTAGACAGAATGCCAGTATTTTGATATCTACCCTGGGGTTGTTGGGCGAAAAATACGTTGAGATATTGCCTGGGGATAAGAACCGAGCCTTAGTAAGGAAGGGTGATATTATAGTTGGCTACGATGCTGTTCCAATGGCAAAGCTTTCGGATTTGGCATATCAGATTGCTCAAAAATTAGACCAGACTATAGATTCTGTAAGAGATGTTTTTCTCAAAGAAGAGAATAAGCAGGATTTAGAAGATACAATTGTAAATATGAAGTCTTTAAGTGATAATTTGAACAAACTGGTAGTTGAGACCAATGAGGTTATAAGCAAGATAAATAATGGAGAGGGTACTTTCGGTAAGCTTCTTTCTGAGGATCTGCTTTATTATGAGATACTTGCGATTGTAGGAGATATCAAGAGAAATCCTTGGAAGCTATTGAGGAAGACAAAGAGTTCTGACGATATATCTTTAGACGAGGGCAACCAGGGTTATTTACGCTGAGAACAGTTTTTAATATGAAGAAGAGCACTATATTTGTCTGTCAAAATTGCGGCTATCAATCCAAGGGATTTTTAGGGCGTTGTCCGGAGTGTGAGAGCTGGGATTCCATGATTGAAGAGTTTAAAGAGCAGGAGAGCAGGGCTGTATCTAGCGGTAAGACTGCTCAAGTATTGTCCGAAATCGAATTTGAAAACCAAGGTAGAGTCTTAACAGGAGATAATGAATTTGACCTTGTCTTAGGCGGAGGAGTTGTCCCGGGTTCTGTTGTGCTTCTAGGCGGGAGACCTGGAATTGGCAAGTCTACCATTATGCTTCAGGTAGCTTTTAATATTGCAGGGTCTAAAAAAAGCGTTCTCTATGTTTCGGGTGAAGAGTCTTTAGCTCAGATCAAAATTAGAGCGAAGAGATTAAATGTTAAAGAGGAGCCCAGTCTGTTCTTTCTTTCTGAGACCAATCTAGAGGTTATAATATCTCAAATTGAGTTATTAAATCCAGATTTTCTGGTAATAGACTCAATACAGGTTATCTCTCATCCTGATCTCTCTTCTTCCGCTGGAACCATAAGCCAAGTCAAAGAGTCTGCTCAGAGATTAACGAGGATTGCAAAAGATAGAAGTATGTCTACTTTCCTTATAGGGCATGTCACGAAAGAGGGTTCCCTTGCCGGCCCTATGGTGTTAGAACATATCGTAGATACTGTTCTTTATTTTGAGGGAGATAGTTTCCTATCTCACAGAATATTGAGGGCTATAAAAAATCGATTTGGCTCTACCAATGAGATAGGTCTATTTGAAATGACAGAGGACGGATTAAAAGAAGTGGAGAATCCATCTTCAGTATTTCTGTTGGAGAAGGAGAGTCAGACACCCGGCAGCGTCATTGTCTCTACTCTTGAAGGAACACGCTCGCTTTTAGTGCAGATTCAGGCTCTTGTTGCTAAGTCTTACCAGGGTTTTCCGTTGAGACGTACTATAGGTTTGGATCACAACAGAATGACTCTACTCACAGCTGTTTTAGAGAGAAGAGCCGGCTTTGGTCTCTACAATCAAGATATCTTCATAAATGTTGTAGGGGGGCTGAAGATAGGAGAACCTGCTGTAGATTTAGGTGTGATATTAGCTCTGGCTTCGGCTTTCAAAAATAAGACTCTGGACAATGATTTAATTGTTTTTGGTGAGGTTGGTCTGGCCGGAGAGGTAAGAAAAGTTGGTTTTGCAGAGAAAAGAGTAAAAGAAGCAATAAAGTTAGGTTTTAAGAAATGTTTGATCCCCAAAAGAAACCTGTTGGAAAAAGATAAGTTTGATATTAAAATAATTGAAACCGTTAACATTAAAGAAGCATTAAAAATAATGGAGTAAAATATGAAATTAATGAGATTGATTTTTTTTATATTGATTGTAGTTTTAAGTTCCGTTCTTTTTTATTTTAAGAATGCCAGTTTGAATAGTATTCCGTTTTTTACTTTTATATCGTTAGGAGTAGCATTTATTTTAATAGAATATCTTAGCTCCAGAATCAATACGATATATCTGACATCTTTTCTACTTGCACTTCTGGTTAGTTCTGTATTCTCTCTTATCTCGGTAAAGCTGTTCTCTTTCTTTAAGTTTGGTATAGCTCCTGAGATAGTCGCCGTTCTCTCTTTTGTCTTAATTTTCTATCTCTGTTTTGCTGTAGCTTTCAAATTTAGTGAGACAAAATTGTTTTCAGCCTCGGGTTCTAAAAATGAGTTAATAGTTGTGGATACATCTGCAATTATTGATGGCCGGATTGCAGATCTTTGCGCGACCAAATTTTTATCGGCCAGGTTCTTAGTTCCCAAGTTTGTACTTAAAGAGCTACAGCATATAGCTGACTCTCATGACCATCTTAAGAGAAAGAGGGGTAG
The DNA here is from genome assembly GCA_030765505.1 of Candidatus Kaelpia imicola. Taxonomy (NCBI): domain Bacteria; kingdom Pseudomonadati; phylum Candidatus Omnitrophota; genus Candidatus Kaelpia; species Candidatus Kaelpia imicola. The sequence goes on from JAVCCL010000042.1 coordinate 16,188, forward strand.
GCGCGGTTTGGATATTTTGAGCAGGATGAGAAAGGCCAAAGTAGATGTTGTTATAGATGAGCACGATTTTCCTGATATAAGAGAGGTAGATGCTAAGTTAATTCAGCTATCTAAATTCTATGGAGCTTCTATCTTTACAACCGATTACAATTTAAATAAGGTAGCTCAGTTGCAAGGGGTCGTAGTTTTAAATATTAATGACCTTGCCAATGCCCTTAAGCCTGTAGTATTGCCGGGTGAAAATATGAAGATAAGAGTTGTTAAGGAAGGTAAGGATAACAAGCAGGCGGTTGGTTATCTGGATGATGGTACAATGGTTGTGGTTGAAGATGCAAAGCACTTAATGGGTAATGTTATAAGTATAGTTGTAACAACAGCATTACAGACCTCAGCCGGTAGAATAATATTTGCTAAAAAAGCTAAGCGTTGATATGCAGGTTGCATTCATTCTTCTGGCAGCCGGAAGCGGCGAAAGATTAGATGCTGAAGTTCCCAAGTCACTCGTTAAGCTTAATAATTATCCTCTGTTTATACATTCTCTGATTAGATCTAAGGAGGCGGGGTTTTTTAATCAGTCAATCCTTGTTGTGCCTAAAGGGTTTAAAGAAGATTTCCAATCTGCTTTATCTAAATATAACCTTGATGTTGATAGTTTGGTCTTGGGCGGTTCTAAGAGGGTGGATTCCGTCTCCAATGCTCTGGACTCTATCGAGTATGCAGACTATGTATTTATACATGATGCGGCACGTCCATTTATTAGCGTTAAACTTATGGAAGTTCTTTTAGAAGAGGTGAAGAAACATTCTGCCGTTATACCTGCATTGGCAGTCAGTTCGACATTAAAAATATCTAAAGATGGTTTTGCGGTTAGGACATTGAATAGGGATAATATGTACACTGTTCAGACACCGCAAGTCTTTGATTTTCAATTAATTAAATCAGCATTATTGGAATTTAAAAATAGAGATGTAGGAAATGAGATATTTGATGATTCTTATTTATTGGAGTTTAGTGGTAAAAAAGTTAAGATGGTAGAAGGAGATGTATCTAATTTTAAAATTACATATCCTCGGGATCTAGAATTTGCAAAGAGGATTTTAGAACAATGCAGATAAAAGTTGGCTTTGGTTTTGATTCTCACGGTCTTGAAAAAGGCGAGAAGATCAAGCTTGGTGGAGTTGAGATAGAATCTGACCTTAAACTCAAAGGATTTTCAGATGGAGATCTCATTATGCATGCTCTATCTGATGCTATCCTCGGTGCTATATCTCATAAAGATATAGGGGAGCTATTTCCTGATACGGATAGCTCTAATAAGGATAGGGATAGTGCTGATTTTTTAAAACAAGTTAAAGAGTTAATGCTCTCGAAGGATTATAATTTGAGCAATGTCGACATTACTGTTGTTTTAGAGAGGCCGCATCTTAGTCCCTATAAGGATAGGATAAGAGGAAATATAGCTGAAATTTTAGAGTTAGACAATGATTTAATCTCTGTTAAAGCTAAACATCCTGAGGAAGCTTTTTCAACTAATGCAGCTGTTTGCTTCGTAGTTGTACTGCTGACAAAAGATTGAGTTTTCTATATTAGTTTATTTCAGGGTTAATCAACACTATATTTTTATTGATTGTTATGTTTTTGGCTTGCATGTCTCTACTTTCGTATTTTATATAATTAGATATAATAATCTGGCTGTTATCTTATTCTCTAAATTTAGCTTTATATATTGACATTTTATGAAGTTCAGAGATAATAAATTACAATGTTTCTAATTATTTTAATTGTTGCAATAATAGCGGGATATGTTATCTCTATTCTGCTTAAGTCTGAGATAGAGGCAGCTATGGAGCGTGACCCTGCAGCCAGGAGCAAAATAGCCATAATAATATTATATCCTGGGCTACATGCTTTAATCGTCCATAGGTTATCCCATTATCTTTATGGGTTGAGAGTGCCTTTTATCCCCAGATTGATATCTCAGCTGGCAAGACTATTAACCGGCATTGAGATTCATCCTGGAGCTGAGATAGACGATGGACTATTCATAGACCATGGAATGGGCGTTGTAATAGGTGAGACCTCTATGCTAGGTAAAAATGTGACTCTCTATCAGGGTGTTACATTGGGGGGGACCGGCAAAGAGCGGGGAAAACGCCACCCTACCATAGGAGATAATGTTGTTATAGGTTCCGGAGCCAAAGTGCTGGGCAATATAAGAATAGGAGACAATGTTCAGATAGGTTCCAATGCTGTTGTTATAAAAGATGTACCTGACGACTCTACTGTCGTTGGAGTTCCGGGAAGAATGGTGAAGAGAGAGGGGGTAAAAATACCCAAGATATCTTTAGATCATACAAATCTACCTGACCCTTTAGCTCAGTCTATAGACCATATTCAGAGCGAGATAAACGAAATAGAAGGTGTCTTAAAGCAGTGGCGTAAAAAGAAAGAAGAAGAGCTGAATGGCGATTAAACTCTTAAACTCCCTTAGTAAGAAGAAAGAAGAGTTTCAACCTATAAGAGAGAATAAGGTCAGCATCTATCTCTGCGGGCCTACTGTCTATGATAAACCCCATTTAGGGCATTTAAGAAGCGCTTACGATTTTGATGTTATAAGAAAATATTTTCTATTTTCAGGGTATGAAGTATTGTTTTTAAGAAACGTTACCGATATAGATGATAAGATTATAGATAAGGCTAGAAGTTCATCGAGTAAAGATCTAAAAGAATCAACTCGTGAGATTGCTGATAAATATTACAAGGTTTACGATCTTTGGATGACCCAGTTTGGGATAATGCCTCCTGATTTAGAACCCTGGGCTACGGATCACATATCCCAGATGCAAGAGATGATTCAAGAACTTATTGATAGAGATTGTGCCTATCTCTCAGACGGAGACGTTTATTTTGATATTAAGAAGTTCAAAAATTACGGTAAGCTCTCTCATCGCTCTGCTGAAGATATGATATCAGGAGTAAGAGTTGAGCCAGGCGATAAAAAGAGAGATTCTCTTGATTTTGCTCTCTGGAAAAAAGCTAAAGAAGGTGAGCCTTCTTGGGAGAGTCCTTGGGGCAAGGGGAGGCCTGGTTGGCACATAGAGTGCTCAGCTATGAGCACATGTTACCTAGGGAATACTTTTGATATTCATGCCGGCGGAAGAGATCTGATATTCCCCCATCATGAGAACGAGATTGCCCAGGCTGAAGCGGCAACAGGAAAGAGATTTGCAAATTACTGGCTGCATAATGGAATGCTTACAATTGATGCTCAAAAAATGGCTAAATCTCTTGGTAATTTTATAGCAATAGAGGATGTTTTAAGTAAGTATCATCCTGATGTTGTTAAGATGTTTTTTCTCTCTACAAATTACAGTAGTCCTATCGATTTTTCCTGGCAGAGATTGGATGGGTTGAAATCAGTAAAGAGTAGTTTTGATTCTTTCTTTTCAAAGTTAAGGGTGATAAGAAATGTAGAATACTTGAAATCTGAAGTAAAGTTTGGGAAAGAATATTCTGAATTTGATAATCAGATAGATGGTCTAGCTTCTAAATTTAAAGATGCTATGGATGACAATTTTAATACTGCCTTAGCATTCGGGGTTCTTAATGAGATGTTGAGTCTCGGTAATAAAATATACGATGATAAAAATATAGAGTTTTCGTCTAAGGTTATTCTTTTGATCAGGATAAAGAATCTTGTTTTAAAGTTCTCTAAAATATTTGGTCTTTTTGAGAATCTTGATTCAGGGATAGAGGGTTATAAGCAGGCAGTCGATATTTTGGTAAGAATTAGAGATGAATTAAGAGATCAGAAGTTATATCAATTAGCAGATAAGATAAGAGGTTCTTTGGAGAACATAGGAATAGTCTTAGAAGACGGCGCGGGTGGATCCAGCTGGAGAAAGGTTTAAATTTGAAATCTAGAAACAAAGAATCTCTAGCAGCTTTTCTATTTTTAACTCCAAATATGATTGGGTTTTTGGTTTTTACTTTTTTACCTGTGATATTCTCTCTTGTCTTAAGTTTTTTTCATTGGGAACTTGTCGGTAGCGGAGAGTCTCTTTTTTCTAATCTTAAGTTTGTTGGTTTTGCCAACTTTGTTAAGCTTCTAGGTTTTCATTTTAAAGATGGTCACTTAATAGCTAATGATCCCCATTTCTGGTACTATCTCTACAATACTATATTCCTGATGCTTATAATTCCTGTAGGCATTCTAGGATCTTTGATATTAGCCGTAGCTGTTAATCAAAAATTAAAAGGTGTTGTATTATATCGAGTCATATTCTTTCTTCCGGTTATATGTCCTATTGCCGCAATAGCAGTTCTCTGGAAAGTCTTGCTCAATCCCGATTTTGGGCTTATAAATAGTTTGATAGTTAAGTTCTCAACTCTATTAGGCTTAGAGATAGAAGGACCTAATTGGCTGTCTGATACTAATTGGGCAAAGCCGGCAATCATGCTTGTTAATCTCTGGATGACTGTGGGCGGTTATAATATGATCCTATATTTGGCAGCATTGCAGGGTATTCCAAAGGATCTCTATGAGGCAGCAAATATAGATGGGGCTAGCTCTTGGCATAGATTCCGCTATATTACGGTTCCAATGATATCTCCGACCACCTTCTTTATAACCATTATGAGTATCATTGGAGGGTTACAGGGTTCTTTTGCCATAATATATATCTTAACAGGGGGAGGTCCAGCCGGATCATCTACCACTATAATGTATTACATATTTACAAATCTTTATGAATTTCAAAAGGCTGGTTATGCTGCTGCTGTTGCCTGGGTGTTGTTTATTTTAATATTTCTTTTCTCCAGAATATATTGGAAGAGAGGCGGGAGTTTGGTTCACTACTGAGAATTTTAATGAAGAGCGAGATTAAAAATAGAAAAAGATTTGATGGAAAGATTACCAAAAATGTTTTTTGGTATCTCTTTCTTTCTATTTTTGGTATTACCATGATTCTGCCTTTTGCTTGGATGGTATCTACATCACTTAAAGATTCTGTCGAGGTCTATACAGGAGACCCTTTAGATTGGCGAAGCTGGATACCTGATAATTTTATTTGGCAGAACTATATTGATGTTTTTAGGGTAATACCATTTTTAAGATTTTATTTTAATTCTCTATTCGTTGCCTTGTGTGTAACTTTAGGTGTTGTTATTACAAGCTCTCTTGCCGGCTATGCTTTTTCGCGGCTTAATTTCATAGCTAGAGATAAAATATTCTTTACCTATCTTGCAACTATGATGATACCGGGTGCTGTTGTAATAATACCGGTCTTTATTTTAATGCGCTACTTTGGTTGGATAGATAGCTATAAAGCATTGGTTATTCCCGCTATGTTTACAGCCTATGGCACTTTTATGCTGAGGCAGTTTTTTATGACGTTGCCTAAAGATTTAGAAGATGCTGCTAAAATTGATGGCTGCGGTTATCTGGGGATATTTTTAAGAATAATACTGCCTCTTTCAAAACCGGCTCTGGCAACTCTTACCGTCTTTACCTTTATAGGCAACTGGCAGAGTCTGCTCTGGCCGCTTCTTGTGACTAACTCGATTGAGATGTTTACTGTTCCTATCGGTCTATCTTATTTTGAGTCTCAGTATTACCTTGTTAATTGGACGCTTCTTATGGCGGCCTCTACTATGGCAATCATTCCTATCGTTACAATCTTTGTCTTTGCTCAGAAGTTCTTTATCCAGGGCATCAAGCTTGAAGGGATTAAAGGATGAGGGGAGTATTCGTTACATTTGAAGGTATTGAGGGAAGCGGTAAATCTACCCAAGCAAGCCTTTTTATAGATTGGTGTCAGGAAAAAGGTAGGAAGGTAATTTTTTTAAGGGAACCCGGCTCGACTTCTATTGGTGAGAAAATACGCGAAGTATTGTTATCTCTTGATTATGAAAATTTTTACTCTCAGACTGAACTTCTGCTTTTTCTGTCTGCTAGGGCGCAGATGGTGAGAGAGAAGATAAGCCCTGCCTTAGAAAAAGGTGTTATAGTTATTTTGGACAGATATTCAGATTCTACTTTTGCCTATCAGGGATACGGGGAAGGTATTCCTTTAGAGCTTATTGATAAAATGAATTCTTTTGCAACTTCTAATCTTATGCCGGATATTACTTTTCTTTTGGATATAGAGATAGAAGAGGGTTTAAAAAGAGCAGGTTTTAAGGATAGGATTGAAAAAAAAGGTTTGGAGTTTCATCGAAAAGTAAGAGATGGTTATTACCAATTAACCGAGAATTCTGATGGAAGGATACGTATTATTAAGGTCAAGAAAGATTTCTCAGAGACTCAAAAAGAAATAAGAGAAATTTTCCAGAAAAAGTTTTCTTTATAAAGTTCTTTCTGCTTCAAATTGACTGTGATAATAGTATCGATATATAAACAACGAATCAAAGATTAATTAATAATAAAGAGATAAAGATGAATAGATGGTAGTCAATAATTCAGTTAAACAAAAATATTTAAGTTTTTAGCACAGGGCAGTTAGTCTGAATTATTCTCGTTCTTCTTTCTTGCAGTCTCATGATGGGCTATCTTTATAGTAATATCGTCAATAACGGCATAGATGCAGGGAATAACTATTAGAGTTAAAACTGTTGCACAGATTAAACCCCAGACAATAGTTAAAGCCATGGGTTTTAAGAACGGATCGCCTCCCCAGATGCCGTAGGCTGTGGGAGTTAGACCTAGAGAAGTTGTTATTGTTGTAAGCAGAACAGGTCTAAGACGTAACCGGCCTGCCTCTATGATCGACTTACGTCTATCTATGCCTTTTTGGCGCAAGTTGTTTATGAATTCAACCAGGACTATTGAGTCATTAACAACTATACCGCTTAGGCCGACTACTCCCATAAGCATAAAGAAACTTAATGGAAGGCCGTGCAATAAGAATGCCCAAATTACTCCTATTAAGCCAAAGGGAATAGCCATCATGACAATAAATGGTTGAATAAGCGAATTAAAGTTAGCAGCCAATATCATAAATATGCAGAAGAATGCAATTATAAAAGCTCTCATGAATCCTTGGAGCGATTTTACGTTCTCTTCCTGTTCACCGCCGAATTTAACTGTATACCCTGGGTATTGCTTAGGTATATCTTCCATCTTTTGAGCAAGAAGCTGGTTGGCCTTGAGAGAGGTTATTTTTTTGTTATCTACATCGGCTCTGATTGTTATTACTCTCCTACCGTCTAAGTGGCGTATCGTAGAGATAGCCGTCTTATCTTCTATTTTAGCTACCTTATTAAGAGGTATCAGGTTATTGAATTTATTGAGAATTAGTATTTTATTGAAAGTGGCTCTATCATTGCGATAGTTTTGCGGAAACATTACCAGAACATCTATCTCTTCTTCTGCTTTTGTCGGTTTTATTGAGGTTGCAATTCCTCCTCTAAATGTTGCACGGATATTTGAAGCAATCTCGCTAATTGATAAGTAGGTGCTAGCTGCAGCTTCTTCATCGACAACTACTCTTATCTCACTCTGTCCTATTTCGTAATCTGATGTTATGTCGGTTATACCTGGGATATTCTCTAACATTGAATATGTTTTCCGAGATATCTCATTTAGTACCTCAAAGCTCTCGCCTCTTATTTGGATTGCTATGGCTTTACCTGTTGGAGGTCCCTCTTTCTCTTTTTCAAAATATACTTCATCAAAGCCTTCTAGATCTTTTAATAAAGGTCTTAAGTCGTCGACAATCTCATCGACCTCTCTTTTTCTATCTGCAGTAGGGCTAAGATATACAGTAACCTGAGCAATATGGCTTCCAATCTTTCCACTGGGATCGAATGTGCGGTGCGATAACCCGGATCTACCAATTTCAGTTGTATAGGCATCAAGTTCATCAGATGGGAGTTCAGATACTACTTCTTCTATTTTATACATCAATCTCTCTGTCTCGTAAAGATTGGTTCCTATTGGTGCTTCTGCTTTTATATAGAATTGCTCGATGCCCTGGCTTCCAAATAGTATAAAGGGCATAAATTTAGCGGTCACAAATGTTAAGATTAGAATTATAAATATCACTGTTAATACAATGTAACGTTTGTTTAAAGCTTTATTTATGGTTTTAGTATAGAAATTAATTAGAGTTTTAAACCAGGGTAATTCTTTCCTGGATTTAAATTTTTCACCTGCTTTTACCTTTATAAAATCTGCAATATGGGAGGGTAGAATTACCAATGCTTCGAATAAAGATGCAGCTAGAGCAATTGTTACAACAATAGGTATTCCACGGATAAATTTTCCAATCATACCTTCCATAAGCATAAGCGGTATAAAGGCTGCTACTGTAGTTATAATTGTTGCGGTTACCGGCTTAATAACTTCCTCTGTTCCTAAAATGGCTGCTTTTCGGGGTGGGTATCCTTCTTCTATATAGCGGGAGCAGTTCTCGGCTATGATTATTCCATCATCTACAATCATGCCTAATACTATAATAAGCCCAAACATAGTTATCAGGTTTACACTTATTCCGACAAAACCCATTATTGCCAGAGTTATGCTAAAAGCTATAGGTATGCCCAAAGCAGTAAGAAAGGCTATCTTTGAATTCAGGAAGAGCATCAACACTCCCAAGACTAAAAATATTCCAATAATTCCATTCTGCCTCAATACCCCAAGGCGTCTTTTGACATAGAAGGACATATCGTCAATATAGGAGATATGGAGTTTTGAATTAGCATACTTTGTGTATTTTTTGACAGCTTTTTTAACAGCAGTTACTGTCCTTATTGCATCACCGCTGCTTTTTTTAATAACTGTTAATGCTATAGAACGGGTACCAAAGTTTTTGTTTATTGAATCTTCTTCTTCAAAAGAGAATCTTACCTTAGCAACTTCTTTTACATAGAGCCAGTTTCCTGCATCATTTGCTCTTATTACAACATTCTCTATCTCATTTACTGTATGGAACTCTCCTGTAGTTCTGATGCTGAACTCTTCATTGGCTCTGATCTTTCCTGCAGGTATGCTTATATTTCTTTTACTCAGTGCCGCCATTATCTCTTCAAGCGAGATCTGATACTCTTTTATCTTATCGGGGTCAACTTCGACCCAAACTTCTTTATTACGCCAACCGCTTTTAGATATTGAAGATACGCCTTCTATATCTTCGAGAATATCTTCCAGGTTCTCGGCATCTTTCTGCAAATCCCATTCACTCATATCTCCGCTCAATGCAATTTTAATAACTGGGATTTCATCCGATGTTATCTCTATTACCCGAGGGTCTTCTTTAATCTCACCGGGTAGACCTCTTACTCTATCTACAGCTTTTTGGATATTATCTATTACCTTATCTTTATCTCTAGCATCTTCACTTATCTCTACTGATATTGAAGAGAGGTTATCCGTTGAAGAAGAGCTAAACTCTTCTATACCATCTACGCCTTTAAGTTCTTTCTCAATAGGAGTAGTTACTAATTTTTCTACTTCATTAGGGGTTGCTCCTGGATAGACTGTTGTTATTATAACAGTATCAAAAGATACCTCAGGGAATGCCTCCTTCTTTATCTTTGATATAAAGAGGGTATAAAATCCTGCGATAAGGATAAATATAGATATGAGGTTTATTAATAGCGAGTGTTTTACAGAGAATTCACTTATCTTCATAGTTCAGAGTTCCAGTATCTATCAAGCAGCGTATTTTTTGTAATAGCCAAATCTATCAAACTGATATGGTAGTTATAGAGAGTGGTTGCAAGGTTTAGTTCTGCATTTAATAGGTCTTCTTCATATCTTATAACTGCATCTGAGCTGGATCTTCCGTAATTAAATCTTTTCATCTCCTCCTGGAGTTTATTTCTCTGCAGCTCTACAATTGAGCTATAAAGTTCAGTCTGACTCTTTAAGCTATTTACGCTTTTGACCTTGTTGTACGCTTCTTTAAGTATCAATCGTTCAACTCTTTTTAAAGAGAGCAAGAGCTGTTCCTTGTAGAGACGTGCTTCTTTAAGCTCTGAACGGGCTTCTCTATTCTCTATCGGAATATTGAAGCTTATCCCTACGTAAGTTTGAGAGTCATTCTCTCTTGATAGATCACTCCAGGCATCGCTCTCGCTGCTTCTGATACCATTTTTAATAAAACTTGCTTCTAGATCTATCTCTGGCCAGAGAGAATTTTTCTTTATGTTGATATCTATATCTTTGGACTTAAGTCTGTTTTCAATAGTCTTATAGTCACGCCTGGTCTCTATTGCTTTTTTTAATTCCGTATTCACGTCTTTACTTAGAAGCTCTGTTTTTAAGCTATCCAATATCTTTATATCAATAGAAGAGTCTTCTTCGTTTAACAAGAATAGTAGATTGTTTTTAACCAGTTCTCTTTCTAGCTCTGCAACAAGGAGCTCATTCTTTCTATTTTGAAAGTTTGCTTTAGCTGCAAATATATCTACTTCTTCTGCCAGACCGCGTGAATATTTATCTTCATATCTTGTATATAATTCGTTGGCTTTATTGAGCATATCATTTCTTATATTCAATATTTTATCTCTTAAAACCAAGCCCCAGTATTCGGTCTGGACATTATATATGACACGTTCTATGGAATCTAAAGAAGAGTATTCAGCATTCTCTATATCTATCTTGGTTATTTTGATCTCATTCCGGTCTTTAAGGCCGAAGAAGTTTTTACCTAAAGACTGAGTTAAAGTTATAGCTCCAGATGCTTCATAGTTCGGGTTTACTGCAACTGTCGAAAGGCTTGATGAGGTTCTTATATCTGCTGCTTCAAGTTCTATAGTTGAACCTGTTGGCAGAGTCTTTTCTATTCCCATTGAAAATGATTTACTGCGTGTATGAGAGTTATCTATTGTTGAGGATAACTGCTGCTTATTATCACGATAGTCAGCTTCTAAAGTTAAAAACGTATCAAAGATAGACTTTTCTTTTTTAAGTTTTGTCCTGCTTCTGTAGGCATCATATTTTGCAATCTGTATCTCTAATGAATTTTTGAGCGCAAGCTCTGTTACAGATTCAATTGATAAAGGCAATGTTATGTTATGCTCATTTTTTTTAGTTTTAAAGTCTATTCTCTCTTTATCTATTTCATTTAAAGAGAGAGCTTTGTCGTTGTTAAGCATTACAATAAGAATAGCTAATAATAGGACTATTGCTTTATATAAAATCAGATGTTTATCTTTCTTCATTTTGATATAGACCGGTTTTTATTTTCTTTAAAATATTCAGATAGTCTTCTCTCTCTCTCTCTGTTAATTTAGAGAATAGCGCTATTATTTCTTTCTCTCTTTCTAGGCGTATATCTTTTACCATTTTTTTCCCTTTCTCTGTAATCTTTATATAGATTACACGTCTATCTTTTTTATCATATATTCGTTCTATCGTTTTTATAGAATAAAGCCTATCTATCAGGCCTGTTGCAGCAGGTAGGGATATGTTAAGTTCAGCTGCAATATCTTTCATCTTTAGCGGTCCTTGCAGAGATAAAATATTAAGTGTCAGGTATTGAGGTAGGGTAATAGTCCCTTTCTTTAAAGCGTCATTTTGGTTTTTGACTATACCCCTTATTATATGAGGTAGTATCTTTGTGACCTCTTTGGCAAAATGCTCAATATTCATTTTTATTTTAGTTAATTCAGTAAATAGTTAATACTACTAACTATTTGCTGAATTAACTATCGCATATTCTCTTATATCTGTCAAGAGGTTCTGGTATAATAACTAAATAAATACAGGAGGTATTATGGTAATATTTTTTAAGTTTCTATTTTTGGTAATTCCGCTGACGTATATTCTATTTGAGAAAAGAGCCTCTTTAATCGTCGTAACGGTCTTATTCTCTTACTTTCTAATTCTAAGAGTATCTGAATCTAATCCTGGAATATTTAATTTTCTCATGAGGTCTAAACTCTATTCCGGGGTTAAGGATATTGCCAGGGAGAAACAGGTAAGTTTTCTCTGTATGTTAGGAGCTGTATTTATTGTAGCTAACTTTTTTCAAAAAGATATTGCCTGCTTCTCTCTCATATTAAGCCTCTCTTATATTGCAATATTATCTTTCCTTGAGAGGTTTTCTAAGATTCGACTGTTAAATAGGCCTTTAGATATAATGGTGATTCTAATCCCGGTTATATATTTCTTAGCTAAATATATAGGGATTTATTTTGTACTCGAGAATAATGTTGTGAATTACTCTGTCTTGGCTCTGCCTTTAATACATTTTTCTTTACGTTGGCCAGAGAAGAGTTTCTCTGTTGTATTTTTTACGGCTTTTACGGCTCAGTTTATTAAAAACTCTTTTTAAAAATGGTTAAGAGAGAACTATCCTGCGGCGGAATTTTATATAGAAGAGTAGAGGATAGTTTTCAGATTGTTTTAGTTAGGAGGTTAAGAAAGAATGGTCTATCTGTTTGGTGTATTCCCAAAGGCAAGGCTGAAGAGGGTGAGGGGCATAAAGAGACTGCATTGAGAGAGGTAAGAGAAGAGACGGGTATGAATGGTATTATTGAGGATGAATTAGGCAAAATTAATTACTGGTTTCATGATTCTGAAAATAAGGTTAAAATAAATAAAACAGTATGGTTTTTCCTTATGGTGTATAAAGATGGTGATTTGGAAGATCATGATTCTGAAGTTGAAGAAGTGAGATGGCTTGGAATAGATGAGGTGTTAGATTATATGAGCTATGATTCGGAAAAGGATATGGTTGAAAAATCAAAAAATAGATTACTTGAAAAGGGGATTATTTGAAAAAGTTTCTACTTCTATCTTTTATTTCAGGGTTACTATTTACAATGAAAGCTTATTGTCAAGATAAAGTTTTGATGATAGTGCCTAAACAAGATTTTCGGGATGAAGAACTGTTTGTTTCTAAAGAGATTATTGAAGATGCAGGCTATGAGGTAGATATAGCTTCTAGCTCTACAGGATATTGCTTCGGCATGTTGGGTCATAATGTCGAGGCTGCTAAATCTTTAGACGGTATAAGGGTGGCAGATTATAAGGCTATAGTATTTATAGGCGGTGCGGGAGCGAAAGAGTATTGGTATGATAATAGAGCTCTCTCTATAGCTCAAGATGCTATAAAAGAGGAGGTTGTTTTAGCTGCGATATGTATAGCTCCTGTTACTCTGGCCAATGCTGGAGTTTTGGAAGGTAGAGATGCTACCGTATCAGCTTTATTTAAAGATAAGATTATAGCTAAAGGTGCAATTTATAGTGGTTCCGGTATCGAGGTTGATGCTAATATTATAACTGCAAGTGGCCCCTCTTCCAGTGAAGGATTTGGTTATAAGATAGTCGAACTTTTAAAAGATAAATAGTTTTTTTATTTTCGGAGGTAGAGATGGGTTCTAAAAAAATAGTGTTACATTTTCCTAAAAAATTAGTCGACCGTCCTATTATTTGCAATATTGTTAAAAAATATAATCTAGATTTTAATATCCTTAGAGCTTCAGTTACTCCGGATGAAGAAGGGCTTTTGGTTCTGGAACTTACAGGAGCGGTTAAAGATTTAAGTAAAGCAGTTAAGTCTCTAAGGAGCAGCGGAGTCACGGCTCAGCCTTTGAGCAAGGATGTTGTTAGAAATGAGTCTAAGTGTACTCATTGCGGGCTCTGTGTAGTCTATTGCCCAACAAATGCTTTATATACTGACAGAGCAACACAAGAGATAATCTTTGAAAAAGATAAATGTATTGGATGCGAAATTTGCGTAAGAGTCTGTCCTACCAAAGCTATGGAAGTTAGTTTTTAATGCAAAACAGATTCTATAGGGATTGGACCAGAAATCATGGAGGGGTAAATTTTCAGGTCCAAATTGAGGAGACGGATCTCTCTATATCGGCAGATAGCGATATTAAGGATCAAGCTCTTGACTGCGTTAAAAAACAGAGAGCTTTATTAAAAGAGTATATAAAAAAAGATAGTTCATTTCTCATCTCGCTTGAGCCAGTTGAAATTAAACCCCAGGCACCTTTAATTATAAAAGAGATGATTAGAGCCGCTTCTATAGCCAATGTTGGGCCTATGGCTGCTGTTGCCGGTGCAATGGCAGAGATTGTAGGAAGAGAGCTGCGTAAGCTAAGCGAAAATATAATAGTTGAAAATGGCGGCGATATCTATATAGATACTCGTGATAGCAGTGTAGTTGCTCTCTATGCGGGCGGTTCTTCTATATTGGGTAAGATAGGTTTAAAATTAGACCAAAATATTATGCCTGCTGGAGTCTGTACTTCTTCAGCTACGATAGGGCACTCTTTGAATTTTGGTAAAGCCGATGCTGTTACTATAGTATCTGATTCAGCTGCTATTGCTGATGCATTAGCTACTTCTATCTCAAATAGAGTTAAATCTTCTTCTGATATAGGCTCTGTTTTAAAATACGCCCAAGATATTAGTGATATTAGAGGGTTGGTTATAGTTGCAGCTGGAAGAATAGCTTTCTATGGTGGTATTGAGATTATAAAAGTGTGATTTTACAAAAATTAAGTTTTTTTGCTATCTTCTTGAGGCTATTTTAGTTATAGTAATTATCTTGACATGAATTTGCTCTTATGCTAACGTGGCCCTAATACTTAATAGAAGATAAAAAAGGAGGTTGTGATGACTAAGAAAGATATTGTTAATCAAATTGTAGAAAAGACAGGCTATAAACAAACTAAGGTTAAGAATACAGTTCAACTGACGTTAGATACAATAGCTTCTGCTCTTGTGGGTGGGAATAATATTGAATTGAGGAATTTTGGAGTCTTTAAGGTAAAAACAAGAAAGCCCAGACAGGGACGTAATCCACGGACAGGAGAGATTGTTCCTGTGCCCGAGAGGCGTGTTGTAGTTTTTAAGCCAGGCTTGGAGTTGAAAGAAAGATTAAAATAGAAGAATGTTTACTTCTTGCCATGTCTGCCTGGCTATACGGGGAGAAGGAAGAGGTAGGTGAAGTATGAGTAGTAAAGGTAAGGTCAAATGGTTTTCAAACCAAAAAGGTTTCGGTTTTATAACACCAGAGGAAGGGGCGGATGTCTTTGTCCATTTTTCTGCAGTTCAAACCGAAGGTTATAGGACACTTGAAGAAGGTGATGATGTGGAGTTTGAGATAGTTGAAACTCCTAAGGGTCCTCAGGCTGCTAATGTAAAAAGAGTTAGCTGAATCAAAAATTACAAACCCGCCTCTCTCTATTTTTGGAAAAGGCGGGTTTTAAAATAATACTTTTTTGTTTTTTTCAATACATCCTTATGCTCAATCGTATTATACTAAAGATGGGTAAAATATGAATTATAGAAGGTTGCGAGGTACAGAAGATATATATGGGTCTAAGGTTGAGGTTTGGCATAAGGTTGAGGCTATTGCCAGGGAGATTTTCGAACTCTACGGGTATAAGGATATAAGAACACCTTTAATCGAGTATACAGAGTTATTCAAGCGCAGCATCGGTGAGAATACCGATATTATAGAGAAAGAGATTTTTCAATTTCAGGATAATTCCCAGAGACTCATATCTCTAAGACCGGAGGCTACTGCCTCTATTGTCAGAGCATATCTTGAAAATAGTCTTTATCAAAGACCTGGAGTGGCAAAATTTTATTATTCAGGGGCAATGTTTAGGGCTGAGAGGCCTCAGAGAGGACGGAAGAGGCAGTTTCATCAATTAGGCGTTGAAGCTATAGGTTCTCTATATCCTGAGATGGATGCAGAGGTTATATTATTGGCTCAGAAGTTTTTTGATCTTCTTGGAATTAAAGATTGTATTACAGAGCTTAACACTTTAGGCTGCAGGAAAGATAAGAATGGGATATCCGATTATTTAAGGAGAGAGATCAAAGATAGTCTTGGAGATCTCTGTCCCAGCTGTCAGGAGAGATACGATAGAAATATTTTCAGGGTCTTGGATTGCAAAAACCCTACTTGTAGAGAAAAGATATCAAGGTTGAATGTCGATATTAAAAATGCTGTTTGTAAAGATTGTTTAAAGCATTATCAGGATTTAAAAGATATGCTTGACCTGTTAGGTCTTAAATATGTGGAGAATAAACATTTGGTCAGAGGTTTAGACTATTATACCTGCACTGTATTCGAGATATCCCATCCAGGTTTGGGTGCTCAGAATACCATAGCTGCGGGGGGGCGGTATGACAATTTGGTAGAAGATATGGGCGGTTCTGCCACTGGAGCTGTCGGTTTTGCTCTAGGAGTAGAAAGGTTGATAACGGCGCTTAATGAAAAGACGGATTGTTCTAAGAGTCTGGATGTTTTTATTATTCTGCAAGATAGAGGTTTAATAGATCAGGCTTTGCTCAGGCTTGTTGAGCTTAGGGATAATGGTGTCTCAGCAGATATGGATTATGAGAGCAGGTCATTAAAATCACAGATGCGGTTGGCTAACGAGAAAAGATCTAGATTTGTTCTAATAATAGGCAAAGAAGAGGATAAGCAGGGGGTCTATTCTTTAAAAGATATGAAAGCACATCAGCAGCAAAAAATAAAAAAGAGAGATATTTTAGGCGTTATCAAAGGAGGTTTAAATTGCTAAGGACTCATTATTGCGGAGAGCTTCGGAGAGAAGATAAAGATAAGAAGGTTGTTTTAGCCGGCTGGGTCTATAGGATAAGAGAACATGGTAAGGTCACATTTATCGACCTGCGTGATAGGGAAGGTCTTATCCAGGTTGTATGTGTTCCCAGCATCTTAAAAGATAGTGTAAGTGTTGTTAAAGAGTTAACCAAAGAGGATGTTGTCTCTATTAGAGGTACTGTGAATGAGAGGCCTCAGGGTACAATAAATGAAAGTATTCCAACCGGAGAGGTTGAACTGTTGGCGTCAGAGATTAAATTACTTAATAAATGTAATGACCTCCCTTTTGACATAGAATCAGAGACAGAAGTATCTGAGGACCTGCGTCTTAAGTATAGATATTTAGATTTAAGAAGAGAGGAGTTAAAGAAAAACTTTATTTTTAAAAATAGAGTTACCAAAAGTATTAGAGATTTTCTTCACCAGAAAGGGTTCTTAGATATAGAGACTCCGATACTTACAAAGTCTACACCCGAAGGAGCTAGGGATTTTCTGGTACCTGCTCGTCTACGTTCGGGCAGTTTCTATGCATTGCCTCAATCTCCCCAGCTATTTAAGCAGATTCTGATGATTGCAGGGTTTGATAAGTATTACCAGATAGCAAGGTGTTTTAGGGACGAGGATCTAAGAGCTGATAGGCAACCTGAGTTTACACAACTTGATTTAGAGATAAGCTTTGTAGATGAAGAGGATATCTTCAATCTCATAGAAGAGTTGTTAAGGTATCTCTTTAAGGAGGTGTTGAATTATGAACTGAAGATTCCTTTTCCACGTCTCTCTTACGGAGAAGCTATGGAGAGATATGATTCAGATAAGCCGGATCTAAGAACAGAAAAAAATGATTTTTGCTTCCTCTGGCTAAAAGATTTTCCATTATTTAATTTTAATGCCGAAGAAGATAGATGGGATATGGAACACCATCCTTTTACTGCGCCTCATCCGGAGGATATAGATCTTATAGGCAAAGATATGGGTAAAATTCGGGCTAGGTCATATGATTTGATTCTTAATGGTGTTGAGTTGGGTAGCGGCAGCATTAGAATACACCAGAGAGAATTACAGAGAAAGATTTTTGAAGCCATAGGAATGGAGGATAAAGATGCAGAGCGTAAGTTTGGTTTTCTATTAAAGGCTTTGGATTCCGGTGCACCGCCTCATGGCGGTTTTGCTCTGGGGCTGGATAGAATGCTTGCTTTAATATTAGGGAAGGATAGCATTAGGGATGTAATAGCTTTTCCTAAGACTCAGCGCGGTATCTGTCTTTTAACTGATGCCCCTTCTCATGTTGATGTTGACCAGCTACTGGAATTAAAAATAAAAACGTTGAAGGAGGAGAGAGATGGATAAAAAAATACCGTTTTTAATTTTAATAGCAGTTCTATGTTTCTCTTTAGGTTGCATAAGTGTGGGAACGAGAGAGATCATAATGCCTGATCAAGAGATGATAGGTAATCAGGGTTATCTGGATGGTTCTCCTTCATCAATATATAGGGGGAGAGAGGTTAAAAAGAAAAAGATTTACGATATAGAGATAGAGATTCCAGATCTGTTTCAGGAAAAAACAAGTTTTTCTTACGATCAAACCATATGGGGTAACCAAGGGTATCTTCAAAAAGAAAATGCCGAGATGTCCCGTATCTATGTTGCCCCGAAAAAGAAATCTCTTCCTGTCATAGAGTTAGAAGAGGTATATGAGAGTGAAGATGATATAGAGCCCCTAAGTTCATATTCTCAGGAGCCTGCAGAGCCTGATAGAGTCGAATATATGGATTATGTAGTAGTTGAGGGGGATAGCCTCTGGATTATTGCAAAGAGAGTTTATGGTGATGCGGCAAAATGGGATCTTATATCCGATAATAATCAGGATGTTTTAAAAGGCCGCAAGTATCTTAAACCTGGAATGATATTGAAGCTGCCTGTTTTAGACGAGAATAGAGTTCAGTATATAAAATGAAAGAGAAGCTCTTGGAGTTTGAAGATAGCAAGGTTGCTCAGGCGCTTGCCGGTCGTTTTGATGATAATGTTAAATTGATCGAGAAAGAGTTGGGTTTAGATATTATACCTCGCGGTAATGGTTTTATACTAAAAGGTAAGGATAGTGAAATAAAACAAGCTGAGAAGTTGCTCCAAGAACTGGCTTTTGCTGTAGATAGAGAATCCTATCTGCGTAAACACGATATAATCTATGCTTTAAAATTGTTAGACAAGAATGCTGAGGCTATCCATGAAGTATACTTAGATAAAATAGAGGTATATTCAAAGAAACAATACGTCACTCCTAAGACGGAAAAACAGAAAGAGTATCTGGATGCTATTAAGGATTATGATATTGTTTTTTCTATAGGGCCAGCGGGTACAGGCAAGACCTATCTTGCTATGGCCATGGCTGTAAATGCTCTTAAAAAGCAGGAGGTCTCGCGTATTATTTTAGCTAGACCTGCCATTGAAGCAGGAGAGAAGCTTGGTTATCTTCCGGGAGGCATTCAGGATAAAGTATCCCCTTATCTTAGGCCGCTCTATGATGCTCTATATGATATGATGGAGCCTAGTATGATAGAGGATTATATAGATATGGGTATTATAGAGGTTGCACCTCTTGCCTATATGAGAGGCAGGACTCTTAACGATGCTTTTATTATTTTAGATGAAGCACAAAATTCTACCCCCGAGCAGATGAAGATGTTTCTTACTAGGCTTGGTTTTGAGTCAAAGGCAGTGATTACAGGGGATATCACCCAGAGCGATTTGCCCAATGGTGTAATTTCAGGCTTGGTAAGAGCGGTGGATATATTAGAAGCTATAGATGAGATTAAATTCATATATCTTAGCCGTGACGATGTTGTAAGGCATGAACTAGTCCAGCAGATATTAGAGGCTTATGAGGCTTATGAAGGTAAGAGAGAGAAAGAAGATACTAAAACTTCGTAAACGAAAAGGAACTGGAGACTCTTTAAGCTTAAAGTTTTTTGTCCGGCCTTTAATAATATTAAGTACTGCAGTTTTAATTACCGCAATATATTATCTGGGTGAAGAGATATCTCAGTTTAGCTTAAGAGAAGGAGATATAGCCTTAAGAAATGTATTTGCTCCTTTTAACTTTAGCTATAGCGTCGGCATAGATAAGGATAAAACAGAAGCAGCAAAAGAGAGAGCTAGATTAAATTCGGGAGAGGTCTATCTTTTTGACAAGAACGTGCCGCTGGTTGTTTTGGATAAGATTAAAAAAGTCTTTGATTATATACCCTCTGTTTTTACCGAAGAAGAGAATCTGCACTTGCCTGAAGAGCTGATATCTTTTATGCCTCAGAAGCTGAACTTTAAAGATCTCCGTGCTTTAAGAGAGTACAACCTGGATTTGATCTTAAAAGAGATGTCTGAGCCGTTGGAAGAGTTCTACAAGAACAGCTATGTTATCTCCGGCTCTAATTTCTCAAGGTTTATCTTATCAGAAGCTAAGTATCTCTATGTAAAGTCCGGCAGTGATTATGTCCAGGTTTCCAGAGATAGCTTGAAAATAGCCGCTCTAAGTAAAGCCAAGGATATTCTTTCTTCAGAGTTTAGGAAGGTACTCAAGTTTAGGAACAGAGAATTGATAATAAGTTTAATATCTTGGAACTTGGAACCCAATATAATATTTTCTGAAGGAGAGACAGAGGCGTTTAGAAAAAGAGCAGAGAAGAATGTAAAGGATATAGATATACGTAAGTATATCAAAAAGAATGAGAGTATTCTCTCGAAAGGTGAACATATAGATAAAGAGGATTTGATTAAAATTAGAGAGATTAACAGTAAGTTTGGAGATAAAAAACTTCCTGCAGTTTTAGGTATATTTATCTTCTCTTTACTCTTTCTTTCCCTAATTACTATCTCTTATAAGTATTTCAATCCCAAGTTCTATCAAAATGTTTCTCAACTAATTTTAGTCTCTTTGGTTATCTTGCTTACAGTAGCTATCTCTAAAATAGTAGTGCTATCTCCGTTGCCCAGTTATTTAATCCCTGTTGCTATGGGGCCTATGCTGATAGCTGTTCTGGTCTCTTTTCCAGTTGCGGTAAAAGTCTCAATCTTTGTCGCTATTATAAGCGGTATCATAATAGGGGATAATATAGTACCTGCGGTATGTTTTCTCATCGGTTCTCTTGCCGGTATCATGGCCATGAAAGATACCCGTAACCGTTATCAGCTTCTCAAAGCCGGAATAGCTGTCTCGGGTGCTCAATTTGTTGCTCTATTCGGACTGGGACTGGCCTTTGGCATGGATAATTATATTCTTTTGAGAGAAGGTTTAATGGTTGTATCAAGCGGAATCTTGGCAGCTTTCTTTGCGCTGGGATTATTGCCTATCTTAGAACATATCTTTAAGATTATAACCAATATAAGCCTTTTAGAGTACTCAGATTTAAATCACCCATTATTAAAAGAACTTTTAATAAAAGCCCCCGGGACCTACCATCATGCTCTTATTGTAAGCAGTCTTGCTGAGCAGGCTGCGGAATCAGTTGGAGCTAATCCGCTTTTGGCCAGAGTCGGCTCCTACTTTCATGATATTGGAAAGTTGGAAAAACCTGAATATTTCTCCGAGAATGTATCTTTAAAGAAAAAAGATAAGTCTAAACATGAAAAACTTTCTCCCTCTATGAGTAGTTTAATAATTACAAATCATGCTAAAAAAGGTATAGAGCTTGCGCAGTCATATAAGTTGCCTTCGGCAATAGTGGATTTTATTGAACAACATCACGGGACTTCTTTAGTCTATTATTTTTATCATAAGGCTTTGGAAAATAAATCTCCCCAAGACATAAAAGAAGAGCAGTTTAGGTATCCGGGCCCTAGACCTCAAACAAAAGAGGTTGCAATAGTCTCTTTAGCCGATGCTGTTGAAGCAGCTACGAGAAGCCTTCAGGATCCAACTTCTGCCCGTATAAAAGGCCTAGTAAAAGAGGTAATCAATAACAAGTTTATTATGGGTGAGCTTGATGAATGTGAGCTGTCCTTTAAAGATTTGCATAAGATCGAAAATGTTTTTACCAGATTGAGTGTTAGTATACACCACGGAAGAATTGAATATCCTAATGGCAAAAAATAGTTTTAATATTGTTATAGATAGTAAAGATTCGCCCTTCAAGAAGAGTAAGATCGCTTTTTATTTCGAGAGAATAATAGGAGTTTTGCCTGAAGCTAGAAGTCTCTCTTGGAGTATTGCGGTAGTATCGGATAAGGATATGAAAAGATTAAACAGGAGCTATAGAAGTAAAGATAAGACTACGGATGTACTGGCTTTCTTCTATTCTGACGGAGATCCTCAAGCAGAGATTATCATATCTTCAGAGATGGCGGTTAGGAATGCTCCTTACTATAGCAACTCTCCCGAGGAGGAGTTTTTAACTTATTTGATCCACGGGGTATTGCATATTTTGGGATATAATGATATAAGGAAAGGTCAAAAAGATTTAATGTTTAAAAAGCAGAGTGATATTTTAAAGAAGATACTATGAAAAAAAGAACTTTTACTGTGCGGTTAAATAATGCAGTTGAAGGATTGATAGGAGTTTTCAAAGAGCACAGAATAGTACGTTTATACCTTCTTATAAGCAGCCTTGTTTTTGCAGTGGGTGTTTTTCTTGGATTGGGTAGAGTGGAGCTGCTTTTTCTTACCATGGTTCTTGGACTTATACTCTTTGCTGAGATGATTAATTCCTGCATTGAGATGGTGCTTGATTTTGTACATCCTGATTATAGTAAAAATCTGGGTAAGATTAAAGATATGCTTGCAGGTACGGTTCTGTTTATGGGGGTAGTTTCGTTTTTTATAATCTATCTCTTGCTTAGTCCTTACCTGGAAACTTCTCTGCCTAGAGGTTTTGATAGGTTAAAAGGGGCTCATTGGTATATTACCTTTTTTACCCTTGCTATAGTAGGTGCTATAGTTATAATAAGCAAAACTTTCTTCCAGAAAGGTACTCCGCTTCGGGGCGGTATTCCATCAGGACACGCTGCTATGTCTTTCTCTATTTGGACTATCATAACATTACTTGAGGCAAATGCATTGCTCTCAGTATTGATATTTGTCATGGCAGTAATAATTGCAGCAAGCAGGATTAAAGAGGGTATTCACTCATTATGGGAGATAGTACTCGGAGGTTTGGTAGGTTTTTTAGTAACGCTTACTATATTTCAGATATTTAGCGGCTAATGATGTTTAAAAGAGTAAGAAAATATTTTTTGACTGGTATTGCTACAGTCTTACCGTTGATAATAACTTTTTGGTTTTTAGCTTGGTTGTTTGAAATAGTCGACAATGTTTTATTAGAGCCGTTTTTCAATTATGTTCAAAATTATTTAGGTTACCCCGGCATAGATATAATTATTAAAGTTGTTCTGGTATTGGTTCTGGTATTACTGCTCTCTTTCCTGGGCTTTCTGGTCAGTTTTTTATTCTTCAGAAGATTCTTGAATTTTTTTGAGGCCCTTTTTCTTAAATTTCCCATAGTAGGCAAGACTTATAAATCTATTAAGCAGATAAGCGATGCTGTTATGGGTGAAGGTAGGAATGTGTTTAAAAAAGTAGTTCTTGTTGAATATCCCTCTGACGGTAAATTCTGTATAGGTTTTATGACTGCCAAAGCAGAGAATATTTTAAATAAAACGGCTGGATTTGAGCTTATTACTGTCTTCATACCTACAACTCCTAATCCTACAAGCGGTATGTTAATCTACTATCCCAAGGAAAAGATTAAATATCTTGATATGACTGTTGAAGAGGGTATGAGAGTAGTTATTTCGGCAGGAACTGCAATTGTATCCTCAGATGATTGAGAAGACAAAAGCCTTTATAATCAACAGAAGAGTATATCGTGATACGAGCCTGCTTCTTACTCTATATAGTTATGATTTCGGTAAGATTGAGGGAATAGTAAAAGGTGTGAGAAAGATAGAAGATTACGGCCGTTACGATGGTGTTCTGGATCTATTTTCCAACTATGAAGTGGTTTTCTATCCTCGCAAATCAAAATTTGCCCTCTTTGTTCAGTTCTATCTCTTAAACTCCTATTGGGAGAGTATCAGAGATTACAGCAAATTTTCCACCCTATGTTCGGCTATAGAGCTGTTAAATTATGTTATGCAGCCCTACGAGGATAACAAGGATGTATATGGCTTGATAGATTTTCTATTAAGCGAGATATCTGCGAATAGAACAGATATAGTTTTTTATACTTTCCTGATAAAACTGCTGAAATTTTCCGGTTTTAGCCCTCAAATAAACGAGTGTATTAATTGTGCTGAAAAAATAGAATATAAGGGTTATCTCTCAATTTCCGAAGGGGCTCTATATTGTTCGGAATGCGGCAGTAAGAGGAGAGGTCTGACTCCTGTAAGTTCTGGAGTTATTAAATCTATTAATTTTTTAAAAGACGAGTCTTACGTAAATATAAAAAGGTTTCTATTTACCCCCAAAGTTAGAATAGATTTAGAAAATATCATTGCTAAGTTTTTAAAGTACCATATATCCTTCAGCTCTAAAAGCTGGAGCGAGTTAAACTCTGAGCCTGCTTGCAGATGATTAGAGATAATCTTATCAAGAGGGCTCTCTTTGTTTCGCTTCTGTTTCATTTTGCGCTTTTAGTTCCTTGGCGAGGTATATCTCTTATTAAACCTAATAAGAATAGAGTTTCAGGGGCAGAGCCTGTGGTAGTCTCTTACAAGATATCTAACAAAAAGGAAGTCGAAATCCAAAAAGTTGAAGTTTTGAAGAGAGATCAAAAGGCCGAAGCTAAGGACTCAGAGAGGAAGCCTTTTGAAGGCTTAAAAGATGATATTACACTGGTGGAGAAGGAGAAACATGAACAGAGCTCTTATTTAATTGAAGAGGATGAGATTGTAAGCCTTTCAGGAAAGATGAATAGCCATGTAGTCCCGGCTATTCTTATTGAGTATTATAGCTCCATAAGAGAAGAGATTAAAAAGAAAGCTTTCTATTACAAACCTGTTCAGGGTAGAGGTGCTGTCACAGTACTCTTCGGTATCGATTCAAAGGGCCTACTTAAAAGATTGACTATTGATGATATTAGGTCAACTAATCAAAAAAACCTCAGAACCGCTGCTTTAAATAGTGTAAAACATGCTGCTCCTTTCTCTCCTTTTCCTCCGGAACTTAAGAATAGTATTATAACCTTCAGTATAACTATAGAGTTTGCATTGGGAAGCAATTAAAGCAATATTTGATTTAAATTTGATCTATTTGAGGGTAAAATTGACTTCAATCTTTATATATGATAGATTTAAATAGTTTTTAAATTTAAGGGAGAGAGTTATGAAATACGTACTTCTTATTGCTGATGGGATGAATGATAGACCTGTAAAAGAGATTGATGGATCTACGCCTTTAGAAGTTGCACATACGCCCAATATTGACGATATGGCTCAGAGAGGGGCTTTAATCGGTGTAGTTAGGAATATTCCGCGTGGTTTTAAACCCGGTAGTGATATAGCTATAATGTCTATACTTGGGTACGACCCTAAATCATACTATACAGGCCGCGGTCCTCTTGAGGCTGCAAATCTGGGGTTAAAACTTACGGATAATCAAGTTGCTTTTAGGTGTAACTTTACAACGGTTGCGGAGGGGAGGATGATTGATTATTCTTCTTCCCATATAAGCAACAGAGAGACAGAGGTTTTAATAGAAGGTTTAAATAAAAAGTTCGGCAGCAAAAGATTCAAGTTTTATACCGGTATAAGCTATAGGAATCTTCTACTCTCTGAGGGTGTAGGTGATGAAGTTAGGACAACACCTCCTCATGATATTATGGGAGAGGAGATTGCCAAGTTTTTACCCAGCGGATTAGACTCAGAGTTTATAAGAGATTTAATGCTAGAGTCGCAAGGTTTCTTAGCTTCCCATGATGTCAATAGAGTTCGCCTGGATTTGGGCGAGAATCCTGCGAATATGATATGGTTATGGGGACAGGGCAGGCGTCCCAGTTTCCTGAGTTTTGAAAAAAAATATGGAGTAAATGGTTTTGTAATCTCTGCAGTTGACTTGGTAAATGGTATGGCAAGATTGATGGGCTTAGAAGTCGTAAAGGTTCCTGGTGCGACAGGTTATTATGATACAAATTATGTAGCTAAGGGAGAGTATGCAATTGAGAGTCTTAAGAGGTATGATTTCTGCTGTGTCCATCTTGAAGCAACGGATGAGGCAGGTCATAACGGAGATTTGAGAGAGAAAATAAAGGCAATTGAATCGTTTGACCGTTATATTGTTGGACCGATATATGACTATCTTAAAAAGGATAGAGATTATAGGATTCTAATATCTTCGGATCATGCTACCCCTGTCAGTATGCGTACTCATACTGAAGAGCCAGTGGCTTTTATCTGTTATGGTAAGGGAGTAAAGAGCGGCATCAAGCTAAAATCTTTCAACGAAAAGAATGCCCGTGCAACGCTTATCGAATATAAAGGACCTAAGTTAATAGAAGAGGTTCTGTTTAAATGAGCGGTTTGGCGTTGCTGTTATTTTCAGTAGCAGCATTTATATTAGGATACCTCTTTTATTTAAAGTTTCTATTAAAGAGAGCATTTCCTATATCTTTAGATACTCCAACTCCAGCAGTAGAGCTAAACGATGGTTTTGATTATGTCCCTGCCCGTAACTGGCTGATGCTATTTGGACATCATTTTGCTTCTATTGCAGGAGCGGCTCCGATAATAGGTCCGGTTATTGCATTATCTCTTTGGGGCTGGGCTCCAGCGATAATATGGATTGTGCTGGGCAGTATTTTTTTGGGAGGTATACATGATTTTTCCTCTCTCTATGTATCTATGAAAAGCAAAGGCGGGTCTATGGCTGAGGTCAGCAAAATAGCAGTCTCCAGCAAAACTAAAAACCTTTTTTCGGTCTTTATTCTGCTTACTCTTATTCTTGTCATCGGGGTCTTTCTCTATTTTTGTGCTGATACTCTCATGAATAAGCCTGAGGTTATAATACCTTCTTTTGGGCTTATTCCTGTTGCAGTCTTGGTCGGGATTATGCTTTATAGATTTAATATGAATATATTTTTTTCGACTCTCTTAGGTCTTCTTTTGCTTGGGGCTTTAATCTATTTTGGCGATAAAATGTCCTTTGCCGTTCCTATTGGCAATGAGGGTTGGATAATAATTCTAATCTGCTACTGTTTTATTGCCTCTGTTATTCCGGTCAATATACTTCTCCAGCCCAGAGACTATCTATCTACTTACCTTCTCTTTGCAGGTATAATATTTGGAGTATTGGGGATATTTATAACACGCCCTGTAATAGAGGCTCCCGCTTTTACAGCATTTAACACTGAGAGCGGGTTTCTCTGGCCGATGCTTTTTGTTACTGTTGCTTGCGGTGCTATATCGGGTTTTCACTCTCTTGTTGCAGCGGGAACAACATCAAAGCAGATATCAAGTGAAAGATATGCGCCCAGAATAGGGTACGGGGCTATGCTCTTAGAAGGCTTATTGGCTGTAATAGCTCTGGTATCTGTAGCATCTCTATCCGGGGATACCTTCTCTAAGCTGTTCAAATCTTCCGGAGCGATAAACTGTTTTGGTCATGGATACGGCAATATTGTATTTCCTTTTCTAGGTTCTTACGGGGCGGCTTTTGCGATATTAATTTTAAATACTTTCATCTTAACTACATTAGATACGGCGACACGTATATCTAGATATGTCATGACGGAGGTGTTCAACTTAAAGAGCAAGTTGATAGCTACTCTGATCCCTGTTATACTGGCAGGATTATTGGCTATCTCTGGAAGCTGGAGGGCTATCTGGGTTATATTTGGCGCCGGTAATCAATTGATTGCCGCTTTGAGCCTGATAGTAGTCTCTGGATGGCTGATTAAAAGAGAGAGGCCTATAAAATATACGTTTATTCCGGCTATATTTATGCTTACAACTGCTGTATTTGCTATACTTTATAAGCTCAATCAGTTTGTAAAAGATAGAAATATTGTTTTATCTATTATATCCGTTATGTTAATATTATTGGGGATTTCGGTTTCATGGGAAGCAAGGTTTATATTTAAGAGATTTATATTTAGGAAGAGAATGGTGTAAATATGGGAAAAAGAAGAGAGATTGTTGTACAAAAATATGGCGGTTCCTCGGTTGCTACTGTTGAAAAGATAAAAAGAGTTGCCAAAAACATTATAGATTATAAGAAGAAAGGGTTTAGCGTTATCTCTGTAGTCTCTGCTTTAGGTGATACAACAGATGAATTAATAAGCCTCGCGGCTAAAATTACAAAACACCCTAAAGAGAGAGAGTTTGATATGTTGATCTCTACAGGAGAGCAGGTCTCATCGGCTCTTCTCGCTATGGCTATACATGATATGGGCTATAAGGCTATAGCTTTCACCGGTTTTCAGGTTGGAATCATAACCGATGGTGTTTTCACCAGGGCAAGGATTGTAAAGATAAATGCTGATAGGATAAAGAGTGAGCTTAAAAGGGGTAAGGTTGTAGTTGTTGCAGGGTTTCAAGGTGTTAATATTGATATGGATATTACGACTCTTGGCAGAGGAGGGAGTGATTTGACTGCAGTTGCTCTTACTAAGGGCGTCAATGCCGATATATGCGAGATATACACCGATGTCAAAGGTGTCTATACAGCAGATCCTAGAATAGTTAAGGAGGCTAAAAGGATATCTAAGATATGCTATGATGAGATGCTTGAGATGGCATCGCTTGGTGCTCAGGTTATGCAGGCTCGTTCTATTGAATTTGCTAAAAAAAATAATGTTAAGATACATGTTCGGTCCAGTTTTTCTAAAGGAGAAGGGACAATAATCATGGGGGAGGTAAAAAGCATGGAAAATATTTATGTTACGGGTGTAGCAGTAGATAAAAAAGAGGCGAAAGTTACGATATGTGATGTTCCGGATAAGCCTGGCATTGCTGCTTTAATATTCTCAAGGATATCCAGTGAAAATATAAGCGTCGATATGATAGTACAGAATGTAAGCCGCAAAGGGTATACCGATCTCTCTTTTACCGTGCCCAAGACTGATCTGACCAGGACAGTGAGTATTGCTAAACTTGTTGCTTCTGATATTAAAGCAACAGGGGTGATAATAGATGATAAGATTGCAAAAATATCAGTTGTTGGGGTGGGCATGAGATCCCATGCAGGTATAGCTGCCGGGATGTTTCAGGCGCTTGCAGATAACAAGATAAATATAGAGATGATATCTACCTCGGAGATAAAGATTTCATGTGTTATAGATGTAAAGCATGCTGAGGAGGCAGTAAGAATATTACACAAAGTATTTAAACTGCATAATATAAAGAGGTGATTTTAAGATGAAGAAAAGAAACGTTAAAATATATGATACTACTTTACGGGATGGCGCCCAGACACCGGGGATATCCTTTGCTGTAAAAGATAAATTATCTATAACTGAAAAACTAGATGATTTAGGCATTCATTTCATTGAGGGAGGCTGGCCTGGTTCTAACCCCAAGGATATAGATTATTTTAAAAAGGCTAAAAAGTTAAGACTTAAGAACTCCCAACTAGTTGCTTTTGGTTCTACGAGAAGAGCCAAGACGAAAGCCAGTGTTGACAGCAATTTGAAGGCACTTTTAAAATCAGAAGTTAAAAATATAGCCATCTTTGGCAAGAGTTGGGACCTGCATGTAATTAAGGTCTTTAAGGTATCTTTAAAGGAAAACCTGGATATGATTTTTGATTCTGTCTCTTTCTTGAAGAAGAAAGGTTGTTTTGTCTTTTTTGATGCTGAGCACTTTTTTGACGGCTATAGAGTAAATCGAGATTATGCTCTTGAGAGCCTAAGGGCAGCAAAATCCGCAGGGGCTGACTGTTTAGTTCTTTGTGATACCAATGGCGGCATGATTCCCGGCTGGGTTAGAGATATAGTGACAGATGTAAGGAGTGAATTAGATATTGATTTAGGTATTCATGTCCATAATGACTCTGGTATGGCAGTGGCCAATTCC
The DNA here is from genome assembly GCA_030765505.1 of Candidatus Kaelpia imicola. Lineage (NCBI taxonomy): Bacteria > Pseudomonadati > Candidatus Omnitrophota > Candidatus Kaelpia > Candidatus Kaelpia imicola. The sequence goes on from JAVCCL010000042.1 coordinate 45,728, forward strand.
ATAATAGCGGTTGAGGAAGGTGTTACCAATGTTCAGGGAACTATAAATGGTTACGGAGAGAGATGCGGCAATGCAGATCTCTGCTCTTTAATTCCAAACATAAAGCTGAAATTAAAATTAGATTGCATACCAGATTCTAAAATTAAACACCTTACAGAGATATCCCGTTTTGTATCTGATGTTTCGAATATGAAGCAGTTTGAAAATCAACCCTATGTTGGCTCCAGCGCATTTGCTCATAAAGGCGGGATCCATATCAATGCTGTTATGAAAGAGTCCAGCACCTATGAGCATATAGATCCGGAATTAGTAGGTAATAGAAGAGAGCTTTTGGTTTCAGAACTTTCAGGTAAGTCTTCCCTTGTTTTAAAAGCTTGGGAATATGGGTATAAGCTTCAAAAAGATAAGAATGTTACCGGGAAGCTGCATAAGCTCCTGCAGAGCTTGGAGCATGAAGGCTACCATTTTGAAGCTGCGGAAGGCTCTTTCGAGCTGCTTTTAAATAAACATCTTAAGAAATTTAAGAAATTTTTTACTTTAGAGGGGTTTCGAGTTGTAGTTGAACAAGAGAATAAAGATGAGATTGTTTCAGAAGCGACTATTAAACTTAAGGTTGATAACAAAAAAGAGTATACAGTTGCAGAGGGAGATGGCCCGGTAAATGCATTGGACGAGGCTTTAAGGAAAGCTTTAAACCGGTTCTACCCTGTATTGGCTGAGATGAGGCTCTCAGATTTCAAGGTAAGGGTTTTAGATGAAAAAGACGGCACTGCTGCTAAAGTCCGGGTCTTAGTTCAGTCTCAAGACAGAGAGAGCAGCTGGAATACAATAGGAGTATCTGAGAATATTATTGAAGCTAGCTGGAAGGCTCTCTTAGACAGCGTTGAGTATAAGCTGATGAAAGAACGTAAGAGGGGTAGAATATAGATTGATGGAATCCCGCTATAACTCTAAAGAGATAGAGCAGAGATGGTATAAGTTTTGGGAAAGCAATGGTCTCTTCCGGGCCTCAGTTGATAGTAAGAAGAAGCCTTACTCAATTGTAATCCCCCCTCCTAATATTACTGGTATTTTACATATGGGTCATGCACTCAATAATACCATTCAGGATATATTGATAAGATATAAAAGAATGCAGGGATATGCCTCTCTCTGGATTCCCGGTACCGATCATGCCGGAATAGCCACTCAGAATGTTGTTGAGAAACAGTTGGCAAAGGAAGATTTAAGCAGGGATGATTTAGGGAGAGAGAGCTTTATAGAGCGTGTCTGGAAATGGCGTGAAGAGTACGGTTCTACCATAGTAAGGCAGCTTAGACGCTTGGGGGCATCTTGCGATTGGAGCAGAGAGCGCTTTACAATGGATGAAGGTTTATCCAGTGCCGTGATAGAAGCGTTTATAAAACTTTATGAAAAAGATTTTATCTACCGCGGTAACTATATTATTAATTGGTGTCCGCGTTGTAAGACTGCACTCTCTGATGAAGAGGTGGAGTATCAGGAACAGGAAGGCTTCCTCTATTATTTAAAGTATCCTGTGCTGGGTGAAGAGGGTAAGTTTGTAACAGTTGCTACAACCCGTCCTGAGACGATGCTTGGTGATGTTGCTATAGCGGTTCATCCAAGCGATGAAAGATTTGAATTTTTAAAAGATAAAAAAGTTGTATTACCTATTTTGAATAGGCAGCTTAAGCTTATTTGGGATGATATCGTAGATCCTGAGTTTGGTACCGGGGCAGTAAAAATTACTCCTGCTCATGATGGAAATGATTTTGAGATTGCAATGAGGCATGGACTTAAACCTGTCGTTGTTATGGATGAAGGCGGGGTAATGAATGAAAATGCAGCGGAATACAGGGGTATGGATAGGTTTATAGCTCGAGAGAAAATAGTAGAAGATTTAGAGAAGCAGGATCTGGTTGAAAAAATAGAACCTTATGTTAACTCAATAGGTTGCTGTTATCGTTGCGGTACTGTAATAGAGCCCTATATATCTTGGCAGTGGTTTGTTAAGATGCAGCCTTTGGCAAAAGAGGCTATCAAGGTTGTAAAAGACAGGGAGGTTAAATTTTTTCCTCCTCGTTGGGAGAAAGTCTATCTTCATTGGATGGAGAATATCCGCGATTGGTGTATATCCCGTCAGATATGGTGGGGGCATAGAATTCCTGTATATTACTGCAGAGATTGCTATAGACAGACTGAGGTTTTAGGCAGCTTAGATTCTAAGAGTGGTGAAAATATTAAAGGTATAATTGTTTCCCGGGATAAACCTGATAGCTGCCCTGAATGCGGCGGTAGGGATATCTATCAGGATGAAGATGTTTTAGATACATGGTTCTCTTCCTGGCTCTGGCCGTTCTCTACGATGGGTTGGCCGAATACTGTAAAAAGTAAACAGCAGGCTGGTAAAAGCCAGAGTTTAGGCGATTTAGATTATTTCTATCCTACTTCGACTTTAGTTACAGCGCAGGAGATACTATTTTTCTGGGTTGCACGTATGATTATGGCGGGGCTTGAATTTATAGATCAGATTCCTTTTTCTGATGTTTATATCCATGGTACTGTTAGGGATGAGAAGGGCAGGAAGATGTCTAAATCTTTAGGCAATGTAATCGATCCTTTAGAGATCATAGATGAATATGGCGCCGATGCATTACGTTTTAGTCTTATCTCTATTACCGCTATGGGCCAGGATGTATTTTTGTCTAAAGATAGGTTTATATTTGGGCGTAACTTTACAAATAAAATCTGGAATGCTGCACGTTTTCTTACGATGAATATCAATGAAATAAAATCAGTCTCTCCGTATAAAGAGGGTTCTATTTTTGATAGTTGGATTTTGGCGAAGCTTAGAAATCTGATTCAGGAGCTAAATGTTTCGCTGGATAAGTATAATTTCAATGAAGCAGCTTTTTTGCTCTATGAGTTTTTCTGGCATGTCTTTTGCGATTGGTATATAGAACTTAAAAAAAAGGACCTGTATTCAGAGGAGAATGGTGTGCAGGACTCAGCTTCTTTGATTTTGATATTTGTACTTGATAATCTTTTAAGATTACTCCACCCTTTTATGCCTTTTATAACTGAAGAGATATGGCAGATGTTAAGGCCTAACCTTAAATATGCTTATGAGTTTTTGGGATTTAATTATAACGATACAGAGAGCCTGATGCTTAACAGTTGGCCGGATATGCCTGATAGGTTTAAAAACGAAGAGGCGGAGAGCAGAATGTCGAGTATTATTGCAATTATCCAAACTGTTAGAAATATGAGAGCGGAGCTAAATGTTCCTTCTCAAGAGAAGATAGAGCTGGTACTCTTCTCTTCTGATTTAGAATTGCTTGAGACATTTAAAAAGAATATCTCTTATCTTGGGCCTCTGGCGCAGATATCGGATATAAAAATAGAGAGAGAAGAGATAGAGAGGCCGCCTTATTCCGCATTCGGCATAATTGGTGAGACCAATATATATATACTACTTGAAGGCATAATAGATTTTGAGAGAGAGAGAGAGAGATTGTCTAAAAAAAGAGAGAAGATGATAAAAAATTTGGAGATTGCAAAAAATAAGTTGAAAAATAAAGATTTCATTAACAAGGCCAACGAGTCTGTTGTTCAGAAAGTAAAGGAGAGAGATCAGATGCTGGGTCTTAAGATAGCCGAAATATCGGATATAATAGATAATATATGAAAATTACCTCCAGTATTAGAAATTTGATTAAAGCTGCTTTGGACGAGGATTGTGCAGCTGGCGACCTTACTACATTAGGACTCGGCATAGCAGGCTTAAAGCTGAAAGCCGTTGTCATCGCAAAACAGAAAGGCGTACTTTCCGGGCTCGATATTTTTAAAGAAGCATTTACGATTATTGGAGATGTTGGATTTAAGACAAAACTTAAAGATGGTGCTTGTTTCGATAGTGGTTTAAAGATCATAACTATTGAAGGTAATTCAGATGTCATACTCTCTGTGGAGAGAGTTGCACTTAATTTTCTATCTCATCTCTCAGGAATATCAACATTTACTGAGAAGTTTGTTGATGTTATTGGTCATAATAAGATAAAAATATACGACACTAGGAAGACAACTCCTCTTATAAGAGAGCTTGAGAAATATGCTGTTAAAGTAGGGGGGGGATACAATCACAGGGTGAATCTATCTCAGGCGTTAATGATAAAGGATAATCATATAAACATATTTAGAAAAAAGTATCGAGGGGAAGACTATATTTTGGAGATGGTTAGAATATTGAGAGAAAAGTATCCCCAGAAAGAGTTGGTACTTGAAGTTCATAATCTTTCGGAGTGGATGCAGGCTATGAAATCGGATCCTGATGTTGTCATGTTCGATAATTGGAATGCAGAGGACATTGAAGTTGCTTTAAAGCTGCTTGAGAAAAAGAATTTTCAGATAGAGATTTCAGGAAGTATTAGACTTGAACAGCTTGAAAGGATTATAAACTTAGGCGTTGATAGGATCTCATTAGGAAGGATTACCCATTCTGCTCCGGCATGTGATTTTTCTTTAGAAATTTTATAGCTGTAGCGGCTCTATTTTTCTATTACATATTTCCCCAACACCAACATATCTAAGCCGCTACTTCTAAATGTAGAGTAAGCATCTTGAGGTGAGTTCACAATAGGTTCTCCTTTAAGATTGAAAGATGTATTAATTAAAAGCGGTACCCCTGTTTTAAGGTAGAAATTTTTAATCAAAGAGTAATAGAGAGGATTATCCTTTTTCTCCAGGAGCTGGATTCTACTCATTCCGTTCACATGAGTTACGGCCGGTATTAGGTCTCTCTTTTTGACAGCCACGGCGTAGAGCATGAATTTTAAAGGTGATTTTTCTAATATCTTATCAAGATCAAAAAAATCGCTTGCTTCTTCAACTAGCACTGAAGGAGCAAAGGGTCTAAATGGTTCACGGAATTTTATTTTGGCATTCAATATTTTTTTCATCTCTGAGCTTCTGGGATCAGCTAAGATTGAACGATTACCTAGAGCGCGGGGCCCCCATTCGAATCTTCCCTGGAAATAACCTATTATTTTTTGCTCTATTATTGCATCAGCCATGTAATCTAGAAGCTCCGTTTCGTTATCATATTTTTTATAGGTTATATTATTCTCTTTGAGAAAACTCTCTATCTCCTCATTAGTATAGCCTTTACCTAAGTATATATCTGTTAAAATATGCTCTCTTTTTTTGTTTCCTAAGCAGTGCCAAACATATAGAGCTGCTCCCAAAGCAGCGCCGGAGTCACCTGCTGCAGGTTGGATATATATCTCATCAAAAGGTGTGTTTTCAAGTATCTTAGAGTTTGCAATGCAGTTTAAAGCTACTCCGCCTGCTAAACAGATCTTGTTTAGTTTTGTTATATCATGAAGATGGTTTGCGATTTTTATTAAGATATCCTCTGTTACTTTTTGGATACTTGCTGCAATATCAGCGAAACACCTGTTCTCCTCTATCTCCCTATCCGTTATAGGTTCTTTACTATAGGAGAAGTCATCTTTTCTTAAGACAAATCTTTGCCCTCTCTTCCTCGGTTCTCCGAAAAGCTCTACAAAGCGTCTGTTGAAACTATGTTTTGTTGAATAATGGTATGAGAAATATTCCATCTTTAATTTGAAGCTTCCGTCTTCGTTTAAATCAACTAATTTATATATCTTATCTTGATATTTAGGTTCTCCATAAGCACTCATACCCATGACTTTATATTCACCGTTATTTATCTTAAAACCAAGAAAAGCTGTAAATGTAGAGTAGAGTAGGCCTATTGAGTGGGGAAAGTCTATCTCCTTCAATAAAGTTATATTATTCTTATTACCTTCTATAAAACTGCTCTCTCCTATACCCAGAGTTGTTGTTGCCCACTCTCCAACTCCGTCAACTGTTAGAATGGCTGCTTCTGTAAAAGGAGAGCAAAAAAAACTGGATGCAGCATGTGAGAGGTGGTGTTTGGAGAACAATATTTTATCTTCAGGTATATCAAGAAAGCCAGTAATTGTAGATTTAATCCAGAGCTTCTCTTTAAGCCAGTTTTTGGAAACATCAGAAAATAGCCTAGCTGATTTTGGATATGTTGTGAGTATTGTTTTCATAATACGCTCAAATTTAATAAATGGTTTTTCATGAAAGACGACATAATCTAAATCTTTTGAATCAATATTTGCATAATCAAGGCAGAATTGAATAGCTTTTTCAGGAAACGAGAAGTCATGTTTAATGCGGGAGAATCTCTCCTCACTTGATGCTGCTATTATATCCCCATCTTTGATTAATGCAGCTGAGGAGTCATGATAATGGCAGCTTAATCCAAGTATATACATTATTGTTTTTTAAGAGATAGAGGGATGTCAGTTATTTTGTCTCCCTTTTTCCATTGAGGCGGCTGTTTTAAGCCTAAATAATCTTTAAAAACTTTAATCAATATTGCAAAAGGGGTAATCACTATAAAATAGCTTAGAAATAATAATAGGTTTATGACTATAGAGATAATCTTCTGAACCAAGCTATGAATTTTCCTGAAGAATTTCCTCATTTAAAAAAGAGCATATATGAAAGGAACTACAGCCGATGATTGTGCCAACCAGATAAACAACCCGAGCAATAAAAATATTACTACAATTGGAGTCATCCACCAGAGCTTATTTGCCCAGAGAAAAGAGAAAAGCTCGCCAACTATTTTGAATTTAGAAGTTACTTTTTTAAGTTTTTTCATGTTATAAATTATATCAATTAACCAAGTAAAAATGAAAGTTTTAATTGTCTTGTCTAATTACAGATTTTCAGATTGATACACAAATAGCATAAATATATAGTTGGTATCAATAAAGAAACTTTTGAGAAAAAACTATAAATTATGGAATTTGTCTATTAATTGTTAGGCTAAAATAAAAAAGGAGGGGTTATGAAGAGGATAGTAACTTTCATATTAGTTGTAATTATTACTTGTACTGTTGCGAATATCTCGTTTGCAAAAGAACCTAGCGAATTTATTGAGGAGTTCTTTGTCCAAGTCAAAGCAGGAGAAATAGAAGAAGCCTATGATAATCTTTTCGCAGGTTCTGGAATCCCAAAGATGAAGCCACAGGCTGTAGAGATGATCAAAATGCAAACAGCAAGCGGTTTACCGATGTATGGAAAAATCATAGAATTTGAAAAGGTAAGAGAAGAAAAATTTGGAACATCAATTGTCAGATTCGTTTACATCCTAAAAAGCGAAAAAACACCGCTGATTTGGGAATTCTACTTTTACAAACCTACATCAAATTGGTTTCTAGCGAACATTTTATTCAACGATCAATTTCAACTTCTAGATAGTAAAAAATGATGAATAATTTTGCCTAACAAAGCAATGCAGCCGACCTTGTTTCGCTGCAGTATCTTAGTTTAGATATGAGGATATTTCTATTCTGCCTTAATATTAAGCAGAAAAAAGTTGACAGTCAATAATGATATGCTATGATTTATGAGTCGTAAGGACAAAGGTGTCCGCTAGAGATAGTGGATGCCTTTTTTTATTTTAAACTAAAAATGAAGATATTAGCTAAAGAGGTATTATCGGATTTTGAAGGTGCACGTATTACGCGTATTGAAGTCAAGGCGGTTGATTTAGCTCAGAAAGCTTTGGCCGGAAACTTTGTTATTTTGATGGTCAAGGAAGAGGGTGAGAGAATACCTCTAACTATTGTAAGTGCTGATAGAGAGTGCGGTACTATTACACTTATATTCCAGGAGATAGGATTCTCGACCAAGCTGCTTGGTAAGCTCAAAGTAAGCGACTCTTTATATTCTATAATGGGTCCTTTAGGTCATGCGACTGAGATCAAAAATTACGGTTCCGTTGTATTGGTTGCAGGAGGGGTTGGAATTGCTGAGATTTATCCGGTTGCAAAAACACTTAAAGAGGCAGGAAATAAGATTAAGGTGATCATGGGTGCTCGTACTAAAGAGTTACTTATATTGGAAAACGAGCTTAAAGAGGTATCAGATGAACTTTTTGTAACTACTGATGATGGAAGTTATGGTATTAAAGGTTTTACAACAAACGTGCTTAAAGAGATTTTAGATAAAGAGAGAATTGATATAATTTATGCAGTGGGTCCTATTCCAATGATGGAGGAGGTAGCGGATCTTACAAGGGGTTATGGAGTTAAGACCTTGGTGTCGTTGAACTCTTTAATGGTGGATGCGTCTGGTATGTGCGGGTGTTGCCGGGTAAATATAAATGGAGAGACAAAGTTTGCCTGTGTGGACGGCCCTGAATTTGATGCTCATAGTGTTGATTGGGATACCTTAAAGAAAAGGAATAGTGTTTACGTGGATAAAGAGAGACATATCTGTAACTTAAATAAATTATGAAAGAAGCTGTAAGAGCAAAAGAGTTGGACCAAAAAGAGAGAATAGGTAATTTCGATGAGGTTATTCAGGGCTATACCGAAGACCAGGCTGTAGAAGAAGCCTCTAGATGTCTTCAGTGCAAGAATCCAGTTTGCGTAGAAGGTTGTCCTGTTGGAATAGATATTAAAACATTTATCAAGCAGGTTCAGGATAGAGACTATAAAGGGGCTTATCTTACAATAAGAGAGAAGAATAATTTTCCCTCTATCTGCGGCAGGGTATGTCCTGCAGAATACCAGTGCAGTAAAACCTGCGTCTTGACTAAGAAAGATGAACCTTTTGCGTCAGAAAATGCAATAAATATTCATTTCTTGGAGCGGTTTATAGGTGATTATGGAGCCAGGGAAAGCATAACTTCAGGTAGTAAAGATAAGAGACTCACTATGTATAAGGTAGCAGTTGTTGGTTCAGGCCCGGCTGGGATATGTTGCGCTGGAGAGTTAGCACGTGAAGGAGTTAAAGTCATCATCTATGAGACTCTTCATAAGATGGGTGGAGTTCTTCAATATGGAATACCGTCTTTTAGATTGCCGCGAGATGTATTGGATTATGAGATAGACTCTCTTAAGAGCATGGGTGTTGAGTTTAAACCTAATTATATAATAGGAAAGATTAAGACTTTAAATGATCTTCTAGAAGAAGGCTTTGATGCGGTATTTTTGGGTTTGGGTGCTGGTACACCATCTTTCTTAGATGTAGAAGGTGAAAATTTATGTAATGTCTATTCAGCCAATGAGTTTTTAACCCGCGTCAATCTTATGAATGCGTATAAGTTTCCTGAATTTCATACACCTGTTAATGTAGGACATCATATGATAGTTATTGGTGGAGGCAATGTTACAATAGACTCTGCTCGTGTTGCTTTACGCCTTCAGAAATTAAACAATATAGAGCCTAATACTACTATAGTCTATAGAAGGACAGAGCTTGAGATGCCTGCAAGACGTCTTGAGATAGAGCATGCTAAAGAAGAGGGAATAAAATTTGAATTGTTGGTTCAGCCTATCGAATTTATAGGTAATAAAGATGGTTATGTTAAGAAAATAAAATCTCTAAGGTGTGAGCTGGGAGAATCTGATCAGTCCGGTCGAAGAAGACCCAGCCCTATAGAGGGTAGTGAGTTTGAGCTTGATTGTGATGTTGCAGTCATAGCGATAGGATTGAGTGCGAATCAGGTTTTAACATCTTTAACACCTGAGCTCAAAGTAGATAAATATAAGGATATTATTGTAAACGCAGAGACTATGGAGACTTCTGTCTCTCATATCTATGCAGGAGGAGATATTGTAGGTGGAGAGGGAACTGTTATTGAGGCTATGGGTATGGCTAAGAGGGCTGCTAAGTCTATAGTTAAATATTTAAATGGCAGATAATTAAAGGAGGTAAAAGATGTCAGGCAAAAATTATGTAACAACTGTTTTAGAAGCAGTAAAGAAGAGAAATCCAGGAGAAGTAGAGTTCCATCAGGCTGTAACTGAAGTTTTAGAATCGCTTATTCCCGTAGTTGATAAGCATCCTGAACTTGAGGACACTGCATTACTAGAGAGGATAGTTGAGCCGGAGCGTCAGATCATATTTCGCGTACCTTGGCAGGATGATAGGGGTAAGATACATGTTAATAGAGCTTTCAGAGTTCAGTTTAATTCTGCTCTAGGCCCATATA